>JAHCSD010000034.1 GCA_018609185.1 Patescibacteria group bacterium | reverse complement strand
TCCCAATCGTTATTGGTGATCCCCCCCTCAACCTGATAGGAAGAAGTCGCACTCCCCCAATAAAATCCCCTTGGAAATTTTAATACATGTTTTGTCATTGTAGTCTCCATTATACCACAAATTATACAAAAAACGGCTTTTATAAAGCCGTTTTACTTTTTGTTTCTCTTGAATATCATGCCATATGTTTTAGCAATGGCATATCCTGGTGCAATTATCCACCAAAAGAAAAATACGAACACTTTTTTAAGTACCGTACTGGTCTTACTGAAATATTTAGTCCAAAGACCCTCATAAGTAAAGTATGCAAGTAGTGACCAGCTGGAAAAGAAACTCGCACCTGCCCATAAGAGCAAGGCTTCGTTAATACCCATTCTTCGATATCACCTCCTTTATTTGTGAATGTGCTTCCTATTATTAAGGTAACATAGGCCACGATACATTGCAACCAATGCTAGTTGTTCTATTTGGACGATCGTTCAAATAGAACAACTGACTCTTGTGAACGATATTATTAAATAATGGTAAAAAAAGAAAAAAGAACGGTGACTCCCCCTAAGAAAATTGCGAATTTCCACATAGGTAATTTTGCAGCAAGCCCCATGAGTAACCTGATCGTAAGAATACCAAAAAGAAATGCGGACAGGAGTGCGAGCACTACGTATTGGTCGAATAGAAACCCATCGCCTTTTACTATAAGAAGAACCACCACGCCAAACACCGCAGGGATGCTCATGAGGAAACTAATTCGCAATGCATCCTTATCATCATATCCACGTAACAGCAAGGCTGAAATAGTAAGACCGGATCGGCTTAACCCGGGAAGTGCGGCAAGCCCCTGAAAAAGGCCTAAAAGAACAGCATCAAATGTGTTCAAGTCTCGAGCGGTTTTAAACTTGGGGCTCTGCTGTGCATATTTTTGGAGTACCCCGGTAATAATAAGGAGAAACCCTATCACAAAGGTCGCACGGAGCCCTAACAACTCGCTTTCAATCGCCGACTTTAGAACAAATACTCCTACAAGTCCCGTTATAAAAGTTGAAATAAGAAGAAAATATATAAAGTTTTCGTTTTCATTCTTTTTCCGAAATACATTCGCGAAAAACCCAGGAACACTTTTTAAAAGATTCGCTATATCTCGCCAGAAATAAACCATTACCGCAAGAAGGGTACCCAAATGAAGCCAAAGAGCAATGGTAACTCCTTTTGAGAAGGGCTCATGAAACACATTAATAAGCACAAGGCTCACGATCCCTTCGCTTGATACGGGCAGCCATTCAAAAATTCCTTGCAAACTTCCTATGATTATATTTTTTATAATGAGAGATGTGTCTAGCATTTGACAGATGCATGACTTCGGATTATAATGACATGTTCTTTAATAAGGAGAGATGCCATGCAACATAAGATAATGATTGTTGGGATTGCTGCGATATTAATGATGGCGGGAATCGCTGTCGCTCTGAATAATGGTTCGGGCGTCTTTGCCGCTGATAAGCCCGAGAAAGCGGCAGAAGTTATTATCCCTGTGGGTGCAGCGACTAAATCTGATAATTGGTACGAGCCGCAAGAGGTGGAAATTACTGTCGGCGATACGGTGATTTGGAAAAACGAAGATGGTGCTATCCATACCGCAACCGCGGATGATGGGAGCTTTGATTCAGAATTTCTTTTCAATAACGATACGTGGATTCATACATTTACTAAGCCCGGTGTGTACCTTTACCATTGTGTCCCTCATCCATGGATGAAAGGAAAAGTAACCGTAACCGATACAGATGGCACCACGCCTTCGCCAACTCCTGAACCCACGGTCGATGTGGATGATAAAAAAGAAGGGGATGGCGAAATGACTATTCCTCAAAAACTCATTATTGCAGCGATAATAATTTTCTTCTTTGCAGGATTCGGCATCACTGTGGCCTTCATAATGGGAGGTCAAAGCCGCCCGCAAAAGTAATAGTTAAACCCGATCGTATGATCGGGTTTTTTCTCATTATTCCGCAGACAATTAAATTATTTTTTTTCGATACACTAAAAATAGTGTAAGGGCTGCAGTGAAAAGTCCGAAATCTCGGACTGTTATTTCATTGATGCCGGAAAAGACAATAATCGAGGATAAAATACCAACCATGATAATCGCTCCGAATTTGACGTATTTTCCGAAAAGAAGGAGAAAAGCAGCAAGTAATTCTACTAATCCATGTACTTGAATACTATAGATAAGCGCCGAAGAAGTGTATTCAAGAGAAAATATATCGAGAAAAATTTTCGGTATCCAGCCTACCCAGAGTGAAGGATAAAACACCTCATTGCTCCCAAACCAAAAAAAGACCGCGAATAGGCCAATTCGTAATACCCACAAAGGAGAACGGAAAAAATCTTTCATAAGCGACCCCAATATCCGAATTACATCCGAATGATCCGAATATTCGGGTGGGCGCATTCGGGTACCCTCGTTCGAAGGACGAGGTTGCGCTATTCGGATGCTAGGCTTTTGTTGCCGTAAACCCAAGATCTTTGATCTCGGCTAGGATTTTATCCAGATTTATCTTTGAAGGGTCATAGTCAAGTCCTCCCTTCTTGCCGTTGTAGTCGACAGTGGCGTTTTCGACCCCTTCTTGAGTAGAGAGATACATCTGGATTGAGGTTGCGCATGAACCGCAGTGCATGCCCTCAATATTGAGTTTAATATGTTCCATGCCAATGTTGTCTGCGAGCCACGCGAGTAGGTACAATATTGAGCACCCCGTTAGATAGAGCTCGCAAGCTCGCTCATCTAACGGGGTAACGTCTTTGTACCCAATCGCTTCGCTCTTGGACAAAGTCGTTATTTTATTTTAGGCTTATACCTCCTTAAAAGCAACGAATTTGTAACAACCGAAACCGAACTAAACGCCATAGCAAATCCGGCCATCTCAGGACGAAGTGCCCAGCCAAAAATCGGGATCAACACGCCTGCTGCAACCGGAATACCAACAGTGTTATAAATAAACGCCCAAAAGAGGTTTTGCTTAATTTTATTGATTGTTTTACGCGAAAGATCGATGCCGGTTACAACATCTCGTAAGTCGTCTTTAATAAGAACGATCTGGCCTGTCTCAATCGCGATATCTGTTCCCGACCCAACCGCAATTCCGATGTCAGCTTGTGCCAAGGCGGGCGAGTCGTTTATTCCATCACCGACCATGGCCACAACTTTCCCTTCCTGCTGCAGTTTTTTAATCACTTTCTCTTTGTCTTGCGGAAGAACCTTCGCAAGGGCGCGGTCAATGCCCACCTGTTTTGCGATCGCATCAGCCGTCTTTTGGTTATCTCCTGTAATCAATAGCACCTCCATCCCCATTTTTTTGAGCATCTGCACTGCCTCTTTGGAGTGCTCTTTGAGGGTGTCTGCAAGCGCTAATAGTCCTATCATTTTCCCCCCATAGGCAACATACACTACTGTTTTTGCTTCGTTCTGTAATTTATCTACGTCTTTGTTTACAAGTTCTACATCAATATTATATTCACCAAAAAACATATCGTTCCCTACAAGAATCTCTTTTCCTTCGACTTCTGCGCTGACCCCCTTCCCCGAGTGAGCCTTAAATTTCTTAAGACTCGGGACCGCGAGCTTGTCTTCCTTTGCTTTCTTGACCACGGCTTTCGCCAACGGGTGTTCTGATCCTTTCTCAACGGCTGCGGCAAGTCTCACCACTTCATCCTCTCCGACGCCATAGGCAACAACATCAGTTACGTCGGGCTCACCCTTGGTAAGGGTTCCGGTTTTATCAAACGCAATCGTATTTATTTTATATGCTTTCTCAAGCGCAGCTCCTCCTTTAAGAAGGATCCCATACTCGGCTCCCTTGCCGGTGCCCACCATAATGGCAGTTGGGGTGGCAAGACCCATAGCACAGGGGCACGAAATGATGAGCACCGCAACCCCTAAGAGAATGGTCGCCCTGAAGTCAAACCCTACAAAACCAAACCAAAATGCAAATGTCAGGATTGCAATCACGATAACACCGGGGACAAAATATTCAGAAATTCTATCTGCAAGCCTCTGTATGGGAGCACGTGAGGCCTGAGCCTCTTCAACCATTTTAATAATTTGGTTGATAAGAGTATTTTTTCCTACTTTTGTCGCTTTGAACTTCAGCATTCCATACGAATTAATAGTTGCGCCAATTACTTCATCCCCTTTCTTTTTACTTACCGGCATACTCTCCCCTGTTACCACTTTTTCATCCACCGAAGATTCACCCTCAAACACGATCCCATCAACCGGAATTTTCTCTCCCGGCTTTACGATACAGATATCTCCTTCTTTTAATTCCTTAAGGGGCACCTCTATCTCCTCTCCGTTTCTTTCGACATGCGCAGTTTCAGGTGCCAGCTTCAAGAGTTTTCTAATGGCAGATGACGCTCTTCCCTTCGCAAGCGCTTCAAAGTATCTTCCGAGAATAATAAATGAAAGAAGTGCAGCTGAGGACTCCCAATACGGATGATCAATGTTGAGAAAGAAAAAGCCGATGGCGCTATAGAAGAATGCGGCTGAGGTTCCCAGCACCACCAGCACATCCATGGATGTAGAACCTACACGAAGCGCGGTAAACGAATTTTTATAAAAAATCCAGCCCACGCCGAACTGGATGGGAGCGGTCATCACAAAATATATATAGTTAAGATCAATTTTAAAGGGCGGGTTTGAAACATCAATAAAGAACGAAAAGAGAAATTTAAAAGGTTGGACAAATATCCAAAATCCATAATTTACAAGACTTTCTCCCAACAGCAAAAGCCCTTGAGAGCTTATTAAAACCGGTTTAGCAATAGTAAGAAAGTCAAAGAGCTCGTGAACATGCCGTACATTAAACATGTGGATAAGCATATAATAGCCGATGATCGGAGAAGCAATAAGAAAGCTGGTGATAACGGTATTGCGAAGTTCTTTAAGCTCCTTCGCTGTTTCTATCGCCTCCTCTTTCTCCATCTCTTCTACGTCTTTGGGAATTTTAAGCTGGTACCCAAGTTTCCCCACAAATTCAGTTATCTCTTCCGCCCTTGTCTCCTTGGGGTCGTATTCCACCACAAGCCGCTCGGCGCCGTAACTTGCCGAAGCTCTCACAATCCCGGGGCGCTTGGAAAGGTTTTTGTCAATCAAAATACTGCAGGATGCACAATGCATCCCTTTCACCTTAAACACCTGTGTTTCAGTTTTCTTTGGTTTTTCTTCGTCTGGCATTATGTTATTCGGTTACTTCAGTAACAATAATCGTTCCTTTATGTCTGAAATGTCCTTCTCCGCAAGGAACCGAACAGTAAAATGTATGCTCCCCGGGCTGACTTGCCGTAAAAGTAATTTTGGTCGTGGTCTGAGGATCGATCCGCTGGTTCACTCCAAACACATCGATCGCGAACCCGTGGTCGTATTCATCTTCGTTATAGATATTGAGGGTCACGCGATCGCATTTTTTCACCTCAAGAACAGGTGGGTCAAATTCCCATTGTTGTTCTAGGCTCCGCAGATCCCACGTAACATCACTCCCCTCCTCCGCACTACAAATTTTCCCTGCAAGAAAAACTTGGCGGTAAAAAACGCTCCCTCCAATAACCAGCAAAAGAAATATTACAAATATGACGAGTTTATTCATCTTCGTGTTCAGGAGTCCCTTCTGGGTGAATATGTTCCTCATCAGGTATCGGGCTTCCAGCCTCATCGTGGAGATGAGGCCCAGTTTCTTCGTCATGACCATGAAAAGGCGTTTCTCCCGAAAAGGGCTTCTCCTTAATAATAAACATCGTCACTGAAAAAATCAGCGCCACAACAAATACAAATATTATTCTATGCCACCAAATGTTTAAGTTTAGCTTCATGCCACTTTTGTCCGTAAGATCAAACGGTTACAAAATTGAGCACCCCGTTAGATGAGCGAGCCCGTGAGCTCTATCTAACGGGGTTAAGGCTTGGCAGCCGTTCAGACTTCGCCCTGCGGGTTCGTCTTCACGGGCCAAGGCCTTAATCTTCATGTTGCGGAGTTCCCGGCGGATGGGGGTGACTTTCTGTCTCCTGCATGGCCTCTTCGTGTTTATCTTGTTCTAGGGCCTTGTGTTCAAGAAACTGATGGGGGAAAACCCAGATAAAGAGAACCGCCAAAAGAATGGTAAGGGTAAGGAAGAACCATTTTTTTACCTTGAGAACCGCCCATTGAGAAGCGCGCACTGTTTCGTCGCCAATAGCCTTAATGCGTTTTTTCTCACGCATCAAATACCACCAAATAGGTATTGTCCAGAGCGCCACCAATACCCAATTACCAAGCCAGAGCGGCAATCCGAATATACCCGATCCCGTTGCGGCCCCATGGGCATGTATAACGTCGCTCTCAAGCTTCGTTCGTAACATTCCTGTAAAACGCGACTCCTGAACCAGTGCTTCAAAAAGAGTGTGGGTTCCCGAGTTTACCCACCAGTCATGCGTAAAGGCGCCAAGGGTAAAAAGAAATCCTCCCACATATATCATGCCCCATCCCGTTGCTTTTTCTATCTTTTCTCTGTATTTTACAAGATATGAAACAGCATTCACCCCTACAATTGCAAGAAAAGCAAGGAGGAGAAGCGGGGTAATCCTTCCTAAAGCATGGACAAAGAATAACAGCCATCCATAAAAAATATCGCCCTCAACCGCAATACGAGTAAGAAGAATCGGGGTTGCCGGATGTGGACATCCCACCCCAATATTTCCTAGAAAAAGCCCCAAAAGAAGCGCCTTGAAAAGCTCTTGCTGTTTTTGAATAAACATGGGGGCGGCCCCGCTATACGTGGGCATCTTCACCTTGATAAACCCAAGGTTCCCTAACGCAAATACAATTGCAAATATTCCCGCAAGCGCATAAAACCAATTTTTAATTACTTCGCCTTCAGCCCCTGAAAATCCAACGACGGCATTCCCTAATACCGCACCCAATATTCCATATACGGAAAGCGTAGC
>JAHCSD010000033.1 GCA_018609185.1 Patescibacteria group bacterium | reverse complement strand
ACGTCTATCCGTTGATCGTGATTTGCCGTTGTCCGCCGGTGAATTCCTCCGCTTAAAAGAACATTCTGCGAGCGAGATTCATGAAACCATCGGACGTACCCATTTTTCCGAAAATCTTCTTACGAGAAGAATAGGCCTTCTTTCCGGAGGGGAATTCCAACGTTTGGTAATAAGCTGGGCGCTACTCGGCGCGCCTCGGGTGCTTCTCTTTGATGAACCAACCGCATGGATTGATATTGCAGCAGAAGAAAGCATTTTTCATTTACTGCATGAATTAAGAAGAGAAAAAAATCTTACGGTTCTTATCATTTCCCACGATCTTAACGTCGTATTCAGGGAAGCTTCGAGTGTCCTCTGCCTTAATAAAGAAATGATCTGTCATGGACATCCCAGAGAAGTGTTGACGCCCGCAGCACTCGGAAAACTTTACGGAGAAAAACCACATTTTTATACACATGGAAAACACCACGGTTAATCTATTTTCATCTCTCATCGTAGGTCTTTTTGTCGGAGGTGCGGCAGGTTATGTCGGTTCGCTCATGGTATTAAAACGCATGTCCCTTGTGGGAGACGCTCTTTCACACGTGGCGCTTCCCGGGATAGCGTTAGGCATTCTCCTTCATGCCAGTCCCATCCTCTCGGCATTCACCGCATTACTTGTAGGAGTGTGGCTTATTTGGTTTTTTGAGAATAAAACAAAGCTCCCTACAGAAGCACTCGTGGGTATTATTTTTACGGCAAGCCTTGCAATTGGCGTATTGCTTGTTCCTGATGAGCATCTTCTCGCGAGTCTTTTTGGCGATATTTCACGGGTTTCAGGGCTCGATATGGCCTTGACCCTTCTGGGGTCAATTGTGATCTTTTTGATACTTCGTCGATTTTATCGCCATATTATTCTGGGCGTGGTTTCAAAAGACCTTGCGAAGTCGCATGGAATTAACGTGGAGCGTGAACAGTTGGTGTATCTTCTTTTGGTTGCGGCAATCGTCGCGCTGGGCATAAAAGTGGTAGGTACGCTTCTTATGGGGGCGCTTGTGATTGTTCCCGCAGCTGCTGCCAGAAACATCAGCGTGAATCTTACTCATTATTCCTATGGCAGTATGCTTATGGGGGCATTATCAGCGGTTTTAGGTATTCTTTTCGCCTCGTATCTTGCGATCTCCCCGGGTCCCATCGTCGTTCTTGTTTCCATCGGCATTTTCCTCCTCACCCTCTTTTTCAGACGATAGTTTAATTATGTACGAGGTCGGACCTCGTACATGCTTAATATATACTTGTGAAAGAAAAGGCTTGGATAAACCATTTGAGCCTTTTTTTGATTGTAGCCCCGTACCAGACGGCACCTTGTGGAAAACTCATGTTTGACACAATGTTTGCGAGTGGGGTATAGTTTATGTATAGTGTTAAATTGTGGATAAGTGTGGGGATAACACGGGTTTTCTGGGGATAACTTTCGTGTTTATCCGCTAAAACTCGTGTTTATTGGAGAATATCAACATCAAATAGACTCTAAAAAACGACTTGCAATACCAGCAAAATTCAGAAGAGAGCTCGGGAAATCAGCAATCCTTACACGGGGGCTGGACAACTGTTTATTCCTTTTTACCAGACAGGAGTGGGGAAAACTGGTAAAGCGTTTGGGCGAGCTTCCCATGGGGCAGTCGGATGCCCGTGGATTCGTACGGCTCATGCTTGCCGGGGCCATGGATATGAATATTGACAGCTTGGGAAGAATACTCGTACCTGAATATTTAAAAATATACGCCGCGCTCAAAAAACGAGTCATTGTGGTAGGGCTCTATTCACGAATCGAAATTTGGGACGAGACGCATTGGAACCGGTATAAAACCAAAACAGAAAAAGAAGTAGGGAATATGGCCGAACGACTTTCCGAGCTTGGAATATAAGGGCTTTGTTCAAGAAGCCGAGCCCCTAAGGCGAAGGCTGATTGGATACAAAACCTTACCCCGTTAGATAGAGCTCGCTCATCTAACGGGGTGCTCGATTTTCTAACCGCTCGCGTGGCTCGCGGGCAAAATCGGCATGCACATCTCTGTTCTTACGAACGAAGTAATTGACTATCTAAACCCGAAACCGAATCGAAATTTTATTGATACTACATATGGGTTAGGAGGGCATAGCGCAGCCATACTGGAACACAACATTCCAAACGGGAGGGTTTTAGGAATCGAGATAGATAAAGAATTATATAGAATGGCATTGGCTGCTAAGATCAAAGATCAAAGATCAAAGATCAAAAATAGACTTGTACTGGTAAACGACTCTTTTACACATATAAAGCGTATTGTTTCAAGAAAAGATTTCGAGTCCGTTCATGGCATACTCTTTGATCTTGGGTTTTCAAGCTGGCATATCGAAGAGTCACGACGAGGCTTTTCTTTCCAGAAAGATGAACTCCTTGATATGAGATTTAACCCCGGGATTCAGGAGCTCACCGCCGCCCACATTATTAACCAATGGCGCGAAGAAGATCTCGTAAGGATTTTCCGCGAATATGGAGAAGAGCGATACGCTAAAAGAATTGCACGAGCCATTCGGAAAGAACGAAAGAAAAAGCGTATTATTTCAACGAAACAACTTTCTGACATTATTACCGAAGTATATCCGGGGTTTCTGCGAGGAATGCGTCTGAACCCCGCAACAAAAGTTTTTCAGGCGTTGCGAATCGCGGTAAATAATGAGCTCGAGAATATCCAGACTGCACTCCCTCAAGCGTTTGAGATATTGGTGAGGGAAGGGAGATTGGTCGTGATTTCTTTTCATTCGTTGGAGGACAGGATCGTAAAACAGTACTTTCGAGAACTCAAACAAGAGAGTAGGGCAGTTGTTCTTACAAAAAAACCCGTGCGGGCGAGCGACCCAGAGATTAAACAAAATCCTCGTTCGAGGAGTGCTCGACTTCGAGCAATTAAAAAATTATGAATCCTATTTTCGTAATCCATCAACAATTCACCCCTTCGCGTTCCGGGTCCCTTTCGTTGTCCCGGACAAAAAGGCGAGGAAGAGCGCACCCCGCCCTCAGGCGCGGCGTCATCCTGTTTTTGGCAGGGCTCGCCATTGTTCTTTTCCTCGTCTATCTTTTTCTTACAAATAGTGTGGTGGGGAATGTATTTAAAGCGAGTGAATATCAAAGACAATTTGAAGGACTCGAAGAACAAAACAGACTTCTTAAGATTGACCTGGCGCGACTTAACTCTTATAGCAATATTCTGGAAGAATCTAGAAAGCTTAATATGGTAGAGGCAAAAGACATATACCATCTTGAGATTAGCGAAGATATTCTTGCCCGTTCAGGGCTCTAGGACTCGAACAGAATCAACTTTAGAAGCTAAAAAATGAGATGATTTCGAAGGTGCTGCGACAAAGGAGTAGCAAAGGCTACTTCGAGAAGAAGCAACGAAGAAATCGGCCATTTTTTAGCTTCTCGCTTCGCGCGGGTGCATTCAGACAAGCTTCTTCGTTACTCCTCATTCACGTATCGCAGGGGTACGCATCGGCTCCTGGCGCCTCGAATCTTGCCTGAATGCACTCCGCTAAATTGATTCTGTTCGAGTCCTAGAGCCCCCAATACTCCTTAGTGCCTTGTCATATAGCCTTTTGAAGTAATTTAGTGTATTATTTTCAAACAGGCCTCTATTGCGAAGCAATGGGGATTGATTCATGGCAGGTACAAACCAAAATTTATATTCAGTTCGGTATTTTATGGTTCTTGGCGGGTTGATACTATTAGGATTGACGATCATAGGTCGTCTTTTTTTACTTCAATTGGTAGAAGGAGACTATTATCTTGCACTTGCTCGAGGTCAGCACATAGTTTACAAGGATCTTGAACCTAGACGAGGCGACATTATTCTACAGGCCCGTGTTCAGGGAGAACGCTCGTTCCTGATTGCAACCGACAAAGAATGGCAGGGGGTATATCTCATACCTCAAGATATAACTGAGCACGCGCGGGTGGTGGATGAGTTGAGTAACATTCTCGAAATAGATCCCGCAGTTCTCGAAAAGAAGGTTTCCAAAAGAAGCGACCCTTATGAACCGGTTCTAAAAAAAGTGTCGGACGAGACCGCGGAATTAATTGCCGGACTTGAGCTTAAGGGGGTAGAAATCTCCCGGGAGCGCCTTCGGTTTTATCCGTATGATACCCTTGCAAGCCATCTCATGGGGTTCATGGGTTTTGCGGGGGACAAGATCACCGGGAGATACGGGCTGGAAGAGTATTATAACGAAGAGCTCGCCGGGTCTTCCGGCTATGCGAAAGTTGAGCGGGGGA
Source organism: Patescibacteria group bacterium (assembly GCA_018609185.1). GTDB lineage: Bacteria > Patescibacteriota > Minisyncoccia > JAHCSD01 > JAHCSD01 > JAHCSD01. The sequence goes on along the minus strand of JAHCSD010000033.1, from coordinate 2,750 downwards.
TTGGCGCGAATGCCCTCGTGTTTATAAATAATCTTCTCAAGCCCGTGCGAGACGGCGCAAGTCTGGTGCTTACCGTTGACTACAATATTCAGTCAAAAACGGAAGAAATCCTCACCAAATATGTTGAAGGATGGGAAGCCGAAGGAGGAAGCATTGTGGTGATTGACCCCGCATCAGGTGCGATTCTTGCGATGAGTTCTCTCCCTCATTTCGACCTCAACCACTATAATCAAGTTGAAGACATCGATGTGTATCTGAACCCTATAACGCAAAAACTCTTTGAGCCGGGGTCTGTTTTTAAACCAATCACCATGGCGGGGGGGCTTAATGAAGGCGTGATCGGTCCCCAGACGACCTATTTTGATACCGGTGAGGTAACAATTGGGAAATATACAATTCGAAACTCGGACCTCAAGAGTTATGAGACCCAAACCATGACCGAGGTCCTGGAAAAGTCTCTTAATACGGGGGCCATGTTTGCCCAGGACCACCTGGGAAAGGAACGATTTAAAAAGTATGTAGAGAAGTTTAGGTTCGGAGAAAAGACAGGAATTGACCTTCCGGGGGAACTGCGGGGAGACATTTCAAACTTAGATACCGGCAGAGACATTAATTATGCCACTGCTTCATTCGGCCAGGGGATTGCCGTAACCCCCATTGAGCTTATTGCGGCTTTTTCCGCTATTGCCAATCAAGGAAAAATGATGAGGCCTCATGTGGTCGACAGTATTATCTATTCTGATGGAACCCAGGAAGTTATCCGGCCCGAGGTGATAGGTGAAGACATTATAACCCCTGCTACTGCTTCGCGTCTTACCGCAATGCTTGTGAGTGTGGTAAAAAATGGCTACGGGTCGAAAGCTAGTATTCCCGGATATTTGGTTGCAGGGAAAACCGGGACAGCCCAGGTACCCAAAGAAGACGGGGCAGGGTACTCTGACAAAACCATTCATTCATTTATTGGGTTTGCCCCTGCGTTTAACCCGCGGTTTATTGCGCTTCTGAAACTCGATAACCCCCAAGGAATTCGCTTTTCTGCTGACTCGATTACTCCTGCGTTTCGGGAGCTGGGAGAGTATATTTTGACGTATTATGAGGTAGCACCTCAATAGCCTTATTAAATGTTAAGAAGATTACTCCAATTATATTTAAAGATTTTGGCGAAGCTGGTTCTATGGAAATGTAAACCAGTTATTATTGGTATTACCGGGAGCGTGGGGAAGACAAGCACAAAAGAGGCGGTGTACGCGGTGCTTAACACTAAGTTTAAGGTGGCAAGGAGCCTTAAGAACTATAATAACGAGATAGGCATTCCTCTTACGATTCTTGGCGAGTCGAACGCATTTGGTAAGAACATATTTAAGTGGGCGTTGCTCGTGCCTAAAACGCTTATTCAGTTATTACACAGAGGAACGTATCCCGAAATTCTTATTCTTGAGATGGGGCTGGATCGTCCGGGAGATATCAAATATCTGATGGAGTTTTTGAGCCCTCGGGTGGGCGTCGTAACGGCGATTGGAGAGATTCCGGTGCATGTCGAGTTTTTCTCAGGACCCGCCGCGGTCGCGCGGGAAAAGCGCGTGTTAGTTGAGCGTCTTTCTGGGGAAGCGACTGCGGTTTTGAATTTTGACGATGATGTCGTGCTTGATATGAAGGAAAAGACCGAGGCAAATGTGCTTACGTTTGGATTTGGCAAGGGGGCGGATCTGTGCGTCGAGAGTTACGAGCTGCGGGTAGATGAGGAAGGAAATCCCGAGGGGATAAGTTTTAAAGTTGACTACGAGGGGAATATCGTACCGGTGAGGCTCGATACTGTCTTCGGGAAGCAGCAGGTGTATTCCGCGCTTGCCGCGTTTGCAGTAGGCTTGAGCCTTGAGATGAACCTAGTTGAGATTTCCGAAGCCCTTCGGTCGTATGAGACGCCTCCCGGGAGAATGAGGTTGATTCGCGGGATAAAGAACAGCTGGATCATTGATGATACGTATAATGCCGCGCCGCTCTCCGCCATGGCAGCGCTTGAGGCGTTAAAAGAACTTCCCGCGCGACGGAAAATTGTGGTGTTGGGAGATATGCTTGAGATTGGAAAATACACGGTCGAAGCCCATCAGCGAGTAGGGGAGGAGGTGGCGCGAGCCGCAGACATGGTTTTTACCGTGGGGCTTCGGGCAAAGTTTATTAGTGACGAGGTGAATTCCCGGAGGTTTGCGGCAAAAAACATTTTTCACTTTAACGAATCGCAAGAAGCAGGACTTCCGCTTCAAAGAATCATCCAGCCGGGCGATCTGATATTGGTCAAAGGATCGCGCGCGCTCAAAATGGAGAAAGTCGTAGAAGAGATCATGGCATATCCAAAGAGACAAAAGCATTTACTCGTTTCGTAATCTTTGATAGTATAACTGGTTACACATCACCAAATTTGGCCCCGTCGTCTAGTCTGGCCCAGGACGCCAGATTCTCATTCTGGTAACAGGGGTTCAAATCCCCTCGGGGCTACAGTGAACAAAGGCATCTCTTCTGGGGATGCTTTTGTTTTACTCTAATTTCGGCGAGGGTCCATAACTTCAAAAAATCGCCACAGAGGCGGTTTTTTGGTAAAATAAAAAATATGATAAGGAAAATAGCCCATTGGATTCACGACTACCTACACCTATTTCACAGAAAAGGGATGGCCTATATTTTTTATAGTCCACCTAGGCATTATCTTGGGTATATTGTGGAAAAGAAAAATCCTGTCGTTTTGATTCCTGACC
>JAHCSD010000032.1 GCA_018609185.1 Patescibacteria group bacterium | reverse complement strand
CAAACCTTAACCCCGTTAGATAGAGCTTTTACCCCGTTAGATAACTATCTAATGGGGCAGGGCTCGCTCATCTAACGGGGTGCTCAATCTTGCAGCCAATCGGCTGCGTTAACACTTGCCTTCTTGGGCAAGATTGGCATGACCATTCTTAAACTGCTTCCTCAACATATTATTAAACGTTTTACCCGGCGAGCGAGAGAGGCGCTTGAACGTTGTGAAGGTATCGCGCACTCTCACCCCATACACACACGTGGAGGGATCACTATTGATGTGTTGCATCTTTTCTACTCTCTCTTCAGACAAAAAGGAACTATGGCGCATAACATCATCGTCTCTCATAATATTAAGGAAAAAGAAATACTTGAGGCCCTTCGGGATCTCAAATACACCTTAAAACTGCGGCCGGAAACCATGAAACGAACGCAGGAAACCATGTCGTCTCGTTCAGGCCCCGTCTTGGTATCTGAATCCCTTAAACGCTCTCTTAAAAAGGCTGCGGTGCTTGCGGCGTCCAATAACCACACCATGCTCGGCACTGAACATCTTTTGTGGGGCCTACTTGACGAATGCTCCCCTTCTCTCAAACCAGACAAATTGAGAGATATAAAGCGTCATCTGCGGGAACTCCTGAAAAATAATCAGCGCTTTCCTGACTTTAAAACCTTTATGGATACAGGAAGCAAGCAGGGAATACCGCGTAATGCCTCGCTTCCCGAGCACAAAGAGAAGAGGAACCCAAGAACCACATATAAAAAATCGCCTTCAAAAAAGGGCAAGGAGAGCCCGTTAACATATTTTTGCAACGATCTTACGCAAAGTGCCCTGAGAGGCACCCTCGCGCCTCTGATCGGAAGAAAAGAAGAAGTGAAGAGGCTTATCCGAATCCTTTCAAGGCACACAAAGAATAATCCCCTTCTTTTAGGGGAGCCCGGGGTGGGGAAAACGGCGATTATCGAAGGTCTCGCGCAAAAAATCGCGGCGGGCGAAGTTCCCGAACACCTCCTGCACAAACGAATCTATGCCCTTGATCTCGGCCTCCTGGTTGCAGGCACCATATTCCGGGGAGAATTTGAAAGCCGCATAAAAGACCTCCTGGAAGAACTTAAAGAATCCCGGGATATTTTATTCATTGATGAATTTCACAATATTATTGGTGCGGGATCTGCCCAGGGAACCCTGGATGCCGCAAACATATTAAAACCCATGCTGTCGACCGGAGAACTTCAGTGTATTGGGGCAACCACAGAAGAAGAGTATCAACGCTATGTCGAAAAAGACTCTGCGCTCGAGCGACGGCTTCAGCCCATGCACGTAAAGGAACCGACGAAAGAAGATACTATCAAAATACTTACAGGGCTCAAACCGTTTTATGAAAAACATTTCCACATAACCATTCAGAAGCAAGCCATAACAACAGCTGTTGAGCTCGCATCCCGCTATATTCAGGATCGGTTTCTGCCCGATAAAGCCATTGATGTGTTAGACGAAGCTGCCTCCGAACTGGTAAGCAGGCTCGCCTCACCCCGTGATTTTAAGGTTTTTAAACTGGTTGAACAAGAGTACCAGGAAATTAAAGGAAAAAAAGAACGAGCTATCAAAAACGAGCGGTACGAAGACGCTCTCCGCATGCAGCACAAAGAAAAATATTTAGGAAATAAATTAAATGTGATATTAGATGCACAAACCACATTAAAATCAAGAGGTGAGGAGCCCGTATTAACCTCAGAAGACGTTACTGCGCTTGTAGCAGACCTCACGGGAATCCCCCTGGGACAGCTTACGGATAAACAGGAACAGGTGTTCAGCCGGCTCGAACATCGTCTCTCTCGTGACATTGTTGGCCAGCCCGAAGCGGTCAAAAAAGTAAGCGCAACGCTTAAACGCGCACGTGTAAGCCTCAACGACCCGAAGCGTCCGCTGGGCTCATTCATATTTCTGGGGCCAACGGGAGTAGGGAAAACAGAACTTGCCAAAGCGCTCGCGCGGGCTCTCGCCCCTTCCGCTGGCGACATGCTAATAAAACTAGATATGGCAGAATTTTCTGAACCTCATACGATATCAAAAATTATTGGCGCGCCGCCAGGATACGTGGGGTATGAAGAAGGCAGTAAAATTCTTGAACGGCTTCGAAGAAACCCTTTTTCGGTGATACTACTCGACGAAATTGAAAAAGCCCATCCCAACATCTATAACGTGCTGCTTGAAATGCTTGAAGACGGAGAAATTACAACAGGGGCCGGCAAAAAAGTAAATCTCAAAAATACCGTAATTATTATGACCTCGAACATCGGGACAGAAGAATTCACCAATGAAGCAGCGCTGGGGTTTCAAAAAACGCCTCACTCCCGCCGCATTGAAACCAAATACAAAGATATTGAGGCCCGGACCAAGAAAGAGCTCAAGAAGGTCATGAGGCCGGAGCTCCTCAATCGCATTGATTCCGTGCTCGTGTTTAAACCCCTTGGTCAAGTGGCGATTGAACGAATCGTAAGGCTTAGGTTAAAAGAACTCCGCAGGAGAACAGTAGAATACAAGCTCACGTTTTCAAAGGAGGTGGCGAGATTTATAAGCGAGAAGGCGTTTAATCCGGAAGAGGGCGCGCGACTCGTACGAAGGGTGATCGAAGAACGTATTGAAAGCCCGCTTGCCGACCTTATCCTTGAAGGAACGATCAAAGAGGGAAACGTCATGGTCGGAATAAAAAAAGGAGAAATTACATTTAAGAATTAAGGGCTTTCTCTAAATTTTTGAGCAAGAGCGAAGAAAATTTAGTTACAAAACCTTAACCCCGTTAGATAGAGCTTTTACCCCGTTAGATAACTATCTAATGGGGCAGGGCTCGCTCATCTAACGGGGTGCTCAATTTTTTTACCGCTCGCGAGGCTCGCGGGCAAAATTGGCATGCATAGTATCGCAAGGGTTGGCACGTTCTTCCTGGATACCATACTCCCCGTACAGTGCTTGAGATGTCACGGGGAGCTTTTGTCTGAAAACGATTATTTGTGCCAGGCCTGCAACATTTCGGATGAATGTTCTTCCTCGTCATTTCTCTGCCCCATCTGCGACGCTCGACTACCCCAGGGAAGCATCTGCAAAGGCTGCCGACGGAAAACAAAGCTTAACCGTTTCTTTTGCGCAACTCAATATGCAAATCCCTACGTACGGTCACTTATTCACCAATATAAGTATGGGGGCGCAAGAATCTATGCTGCGCAAATTACCCTTTTCCTCACCAATATTCTCAAACAGCACAAGATACCCGAACTATTACAGATGTGGGATAAACCTGCTGTGATAACTCCTGTCCCCCTGACAAAACAACGACTCCGTTTGCGAACCTTCAATCAATCCGAACTCATCGCAGAATCTATTGCAGAGATCTGTAACATATCAGTTTTGAAAGACGTTCTCGTACGAACCCGTCAGGAAATTCCCCAGGCAGAAATAGAAAATGAAGAACAAAGAAAAGAAAATGTGAAAAATTCATTCCGATGCGCTGACTCTCAAAAATTACAAAAGGCCACCGTTATCCTAGTTGACGACGTATATACCTCAGGCGCTACCATGGAAGAATGCGCCCGTGTCTTAAAACAGGCGGGCGCAAAAGAAGTGTGGGGGATGGTAATCGCCAAAGGATAATCCCCTGGGGCTCTAGGGCCCGAACCAGCCATGTAAGAAAAATAGGACTCTAGGACTCGAACAGTATCAACTTTAGAAGCTAAAAAATGAGACGATTTCGAAGATGCTGCGACGAAGGAGTAGCCGGAAGCTACTTCAAGGAGAAGCAACGAAGAAATCGGCCATTTTTTAGCTTCCCTTCGGGCGGGCGTATTCAGACAAGCTTCTTCGTTGCTCGCCCCGTTAGAAGTAGGGCGCGGGACAAGCCCGCGACTTCTAACGGGGCTCGTCGCTCACGTACCCGAGAGGGTACGCATCGGCTCCTGGCGCCTCGATTCGGGTCTCTGAATGCACTCCGCTAAATTGATTCTGTTCGAGTCCTAGAGTCCCTGCCACGGCTTTACGCTCCATTTTCTCGCTTGGCTCTTTTACGTTCTATTTCTGTAAGATATTTTTTTCGCAACCGTGCGCCCTTGGGGGTTACTTCCAAATATTCGTCTTTATCCATTATCTCTAGTCCCGTTTCAATAGTTATAATTTGGGGAGACGTAAGATTAATGGCCTCGTCCGAAGCTGCAGCCCGAATATTAGTAAAATGCTTTCCCTTAATTGGGTTTACCGTCATTTGCTCTCCTTTCGCGGTGTTTCCAATCACCATGCCCTCATACACTTCGGTGTTTTCTTTAATATACAAGATGCCTCTGTTTTGTAAGTTATCGAGCGCATAGGCCAATGCCTTGCCGGTAAATCCTGAAATCATCGACCCCACTTTTCTATGTGCAATTTCCCCGGCGCAAGAACGGTATCCAATAATCCGACTTGCTAAGATTCCATTCCCTTTCGTATCTATAACAAATTGGTTTCGGTATCCAAATAAACCGCGGCTTGGGCCTGTAAATTGCATAAAGGAGCGACCCTCTTTCAGCTCCATGTGTTCCAGTTTCGCGCCTCGTACACTTAACTTCTCAATAACTGTTCCCTGAAACTCTTTTGGAACATCTGCTACAATTTCCTCATAAGGTTCATGCCTTTTGCCGTCAATTTCTTTTATAATGACCTGAGGACGGGAAACCTGGAGTTCGTACCCCTCTCTACGCATGTTTTCAATTAGAATAGCTATGTGTAATTCTCCTCTTCCGTATACGACAAATCGTTCGGCCGACTGCATGCCAAAATCGATTTTTAATCCTACGTTTACCTCAAGCTCTTTTTTTAAGCGTTCTCGAAGTTGTCGACTTGTTACAAACTTTCCCTCGCGTCCAGCAAACGGAGAGTCGTTTGTTAAAAATGTAAGTTCGATAGTAGGTTCGTCTACGGTAATACTTTCAAGCAACGCTTCATTTGCAGATTTTGCCAACGTATCCCCGATATATACATCTGCGAGTCCTGCAATTATAGCAATATCACCCGCTCCAACGGTTTGTGCATCCTTTCTGACAATTCCTTCAAATGTAAATAGTTTTGTTACCTTGTGATTTGTAGTCGGCCCGGAGCGCTTTTTTACATAAACGGTATCTCCCACACTAACACTGCCGCCGTGCACTCGAACAATTGCAAGCCGTCCCAAAAAATTGTCGTATGCCAAGTTAAAAGGCTGAGCACGAAACGGCTTGTCACTATTTTTTGAAGCTACTGGCACGTGCTCTAAAATGATATCTAACACCGGAGTAATATCTTTTGCAACGTCCGCAAGATTGCGTTTTGCAATACCGTCTTTTGCGATAGTGTATACCACGGGAAAATCTAGCTGTTCTTCAGTCGCTCCAAGTTCTGCAAATAATTCAAATACATCGTTGTGTACACGATCCAGGTTTACCGCTAGCCTATCGATTTTATTAATTACGAGTATGGGGCGTAACCCAAGCTCCAAAGATTTTTTTAATACAAAACGGGTTTGCGGCATTGGGCCTTCCCCGGCATCTACCACCAAGAGTACCGAATCAATAGAACGTAATACTCTCTCTACCTCAGAACCAAAATCTGCGTGGCCCGGCGTATCTACAATGTTAATTTTAGTATCTTTGTAAAATAGGGCGGCATTCTTTGAATAAATCGTAATTCCACGCTCTTTTTCAAGCGTGTTTGAATCCATGCTTACCTCGCTATCCGCAACACCTGCTTGCTGCAAAATAGCATCGGTAAGCTTGGTTTTCCCATGGTCTACATGGGCAATAATAGCTATATTTCGAATTTCCATGTTAGTAAATTTAGCCTAGGCCCCTAATAAAAAATCTCCTAACAATGTAAGGAGATCACGGCCGCCTTACGAGCTAGCGAAAGCAAAAAGGCCCTTATTCGTCTCCTTGCGAATCCGCATCATGATGGCAACTCTCGGCGAACGTCTTTAACAGTAACATATTTATACCCGTCTGTCAAATCACCAATGAAAAAGCCCCGCACAATTCTATGCGGGGCTAGTCGGGTACCGACTGGTACCGGACCAGACCCGTTGAGCCGCAAGTCGAGTTTGACTCGATCTGACTCTATTGATTACTGGCTTATGGTATCTCCTAATGATTTAAAGTCTTTTTTCAGGGTTTCCAGCTCACTATTGTTGTATAACGCCACAGCTGGATGGTATAAAGGAAGAATTTTAACCATGCCGTAGTCGGCTTCAGCCTTGAAGACATGGCCATGGATCTGGCTGATAGGTTTTAATTGGGAGCTCAACCCAAATTTTTTCATTATGTATTCCATGGAGAACCTTCCGAGAGTCGCAATGACCTTTGGCTTTATTATCACAATCTGCCTGTCTAAAAATGGCGCGTACATTTCTATCTCTCCAGGCGACGGGTCTCTGTTTAAAGACGGACGATCTTTAACGATATTCGTAACATACACGTCACTTCTGGCAAGTGAAACAGACGACAAAAGATCGTCTAAAACCTTTCCTGCCGCCCCGCAAAAGGGCCTGCCCGTTGCCGCCTCGTTCTTGCCCGGCGCCTCACCTATAAACATTACTTTGGCGTAGTGGCTTCCCTCGCCTATTACTGGAAATACCTTGTTTTTCGTCCTCTCCTCGTATAAGGGAGATTCTTTTAAATTAATAACCTCGTCTTTTATTTCTCTTAAAAGCTCTTTTCTTTTATCCTTGTCATTCATCATTGCTCATTTTATTTACTGACTGTTTCTTCATCCGAGGATACCGCACTTCACCCAGAAAACTTCTGCATTCTCTGTATCTGGTTTATCAAGAGCTACAACATAATCATCTGCATCATAGGTTTTCCAACCTTTGCCATCGCGAATTATAGAAGCAATAAGAGGCTCTAATTCGCCATGGAAGTTAACGAACCCACACCCATAGTTCACAGCAATGAGAAGTTTGTCCGCAAATGGCGAAAGAAGCTTGAATGCCTGAAAATCATGCTGGTCTTTGAGGCTAAAAAGAAACTTTGCCCAAACGGTCTTATCGCCCTCTTGCAGTTTAGAGAT
>JAHCSD010000031.1 GCA_018609185.1 Patescibacteria group bacterium | reverse complement strand
GGAAGCCAGCGGATGTCCTTGATAAAATCATTGAAGGGAAACTTGCGAAATATCGCGAGGAGCATGCCCTCTTGAATCAATCCTACATCAGAGACGACACCAAAACCATTCAGGACCTCCTTAACGAATACATCGGACGCCTTGGTGAAAATATCCAGATAAAGCAATTTACAAGATACCAGGTTTAAGGGCTTGGCCCGTGAAGACGAGCCTGCAGGCGAAGTCTGAACGGCTGCCAAACCTTAACCCCATTAGATAGAGCTCGCACGCTCGCTCATCTAACGGGGTGCTCAATTTTATAACCACTCACGATGTTCGTGGGTAAAATTGGCATGTACAACTTAATTCCACCACTTATACTTATTTTCAGCCTTGCAGGGCTTATTGTTCTTTTTGCGAAGAAGTTTCCACAGACGATGGATTCTTTGCGGAAAGAGGAGACCGGCATTGATCAAGACAAATTTGATGAGAAAGGGCTGCGCGTGTTTGGTTATCAAAAGAAAATATTGGTGGTGATTGAAACGGTGCTTGGGATATTTGTTGCGTTTACGTTTAAGGCTGCGGGCAGTTCAAGTAAGTTACTCGGGAGGGTTAAGGTGCGCTCTCGCGAAGTACACAAGACATCCGACCTTGCAAAGAGTTATTTCGAGAAGATCAAGAGCAGAAAATCACGTGCAAGGCTTACCAATGAAGAAAGAGAGTGTATTCAACTTATTAAAGAAGATCCGTCAAATGCCGGGGCCTATCGACGCCTCGGAGAAAACTATTTTTCGAGAGGGAATTTCGAAGAAGCAAAGTTATCGTTTGAGCAAGTATTACGGCTCAAGCCGGAAGATGAAGAAGCACAAGCTCGGCTAGGTGAGATTGATAAGAAAATAGGTGAGCCAGCGTAGCTCAGGGGTTAGACCTGCCCGCCATCGCTGCGCTCAGGCGCTGGCAGGCGGGGCAGCTGTTTTGCTCGCCCCACACATAATTTGCCGAGGTAGCTCAGGGGTTAGAGCAACTGTTTTGTAAACAGTAGGTCGGGAGTTCGAATCTCCCCCTCGGCTTTTTCAGTCGGCAAGTTATGTGTGGGGTAAACAGGCCGTCGGCCCGCCCCGTTAGATAGAACGTTTTCATCTAACGGGGTGAAAATCCGACCGCTGGCTTTGACATTTGCACGGGCGGTTCGCATAGCGGCAATTGCTCCTGGCTGTAGACCAGGCGTCCTTGTGACTACGGGGGTTCGAGTCCCTCACCGCCCATTGAGATTAACAGAGGGCCTTGTGTCCTCTCTGCACCTTAAAATAGAGGAGAATAGCATGAAGAGAGTATCGATAGCATTGGTAGGTTGTGGTACGGTTGGATCCGGAGTAGTAGAAGTTTTAGCTAAAGAGCGCGAGAACATTGCGAAACAAGATGGAGTGAAGATCGAATTACGTAAGATTTTCACGCGTACTCCAGACGGGCAGAAGTCATCGACGGTCTTCAAAAAACACCCAACTCTTTTTGTTCACGATAGTGAAGACATTCTCGATGATCCAGAAATAGAGATTGTGCTTGAAACGGTTGGAGGAAAAGATTTCGCGCGCGAGGTGGTGACTCGTGCAATCGAGAAAAAAAAGCACGTGGTCACCGCCAACAAACTTCTCCTTGCATATTTCGGAAAAGAGATTTTTGATAGTGCACAAAAGCAGGGAGTAAGAATCGGATACGAGGCATCTGTCGCCGGGGCTATCCCCATTATTCGTGTGATACGGAGTTCTCTTGTAGGAAGCCAGATATGCGCGATAACAGGGATTTTGAATGGAACCTCAAATTTCATTTTGACCGAGATGGCGGTAAAGAGTAGCTCTTTTAAAGAGAGCCTCAAGGCAGCACAGAAGTTGGGATACGCAGAGGCTGATCCCACCGAAGATATCAGCGGGGAAGACGCGAGAAATAAACTCGTGGTGCTCTCACGTCTCGCTTTTGGATTTGACTATAACCCTGACGACATTTACACCCAAGGAATTGAAGAAGTTATTCCTGAAGACTTTGAGTATGCCCAAAGGAAGCTTGGTTCAACCATCAGGCTGGTGGGGCACGCTTCGAGAGGGGGAGCTGTGTATGTTGCTCCCATGATTATTCCCAAAGATAATTTCCTTGCAACAATTCCCGGTAACCAGAATGGGATAACTGTTTCCGGAGCAAATTTCGAACGATTAGGCTTTACGGGTCCCGGCGCCGGCGCCCTACCTACTGCGAGTGCAATTGTGGCAGATGTCGTGAATATTGCAAAGCACCAGGGGAAGAACTTCGTGCCCGCGGTAAACAATTCAATGTCGAAAGCGAAGCCGGTGAGGTTCGAAGATTTAGAATTTCGACACACCCTTCGTTTTATGGTTCAGGATCAGCTAGGAGTTTTGCGGGATATAAGCACCATTCTCGCAAAAGAAGGCGTGAGCATCCATGCGGTGGAACAAAACGAATATTCTGAAACCAAGAAAGAAGGTTTACCATTTTTGATCACACTTTCGTCCGTAAAAGAGGAGAAAGTACAAAAGGCTTTAGTCCAGATAAACAAATTACCGTTTATGGTAAAGCCGGTCATGGTATTTCGTTCGTTTGTGTAAACTCAAAAGCGGCTCGTGAGCCGCTTTTATCATTGAAATATCGGTTATTCCTGGTACAATGATTATTAGCGGTATTTGCCAAGATAGCTCAGGCGGTTAGAGCGCGTCCTTGGTAAGGACGAGGTCGGGGGTTCGATTCCCCCTCTTGGCTCATGAAAAGTCCACGTATAATTTTGTTAATTCTCGTTCCGTTAGCCCTTCTAGGAGCTATCTTTTTCGTATCGACGCGACCGACAGAAGCACCGTCAGAAGAAGAAACCCAGCAATTGCTTCCCGAGGGAACCTCAAACGAAAGGGGAGAGGTGATCCAGGGGGAGCCGAATGGCGGCGAGGGAGAGAGTAACCCCAAACGGGTTGAGTCGATGGAATATGTTTCAGAAAATATTTCCAACATATCGCCTCGCGACCCAATTTTAGGCGGAAGCTGGCAAGCAACTCGATTTTGGTTTGTGGATGACGAAAATTTCTATGTGGAATATGAAGATGGCCGCATCTTGAGAAAAGTGTTGATTTCTGAGGTAGATGATAGTTATACTGTGACAGGGTACTTTGAGCCCGGTGAAAACGATTGGAACTTGGTCGAAGGCAAAGATCCATATTTTGGCACCCAACTCGACCTCTATGAGTTTAGTGGGAAAGCCAACGCCTGGGTTAAACGGAATTAAGGGCTTTGTCTATTCGCCCGAGGCGGATAGCTAGAAAACCTTACCCCATTAGATGAGCGAGCTTGTGAGCTCTATCTAACGGGGCGCTCATTATTGCAGCCATTCAGGCTGCGTTAACACTTGCCCTTTTGGGCAATAATGGCATGAGCCAAGACAATCTTATAAGATTTATCTGCAGCGACTGCAAAAAAACAAACTATTGGTCCCACAAAAACCGCAAGAAAGTGGAGCGCAAGTTAGAATTCAAAAAGTTTTGTCGTTGGTGCAGGAAACACACCGTCCACAAGGAAGGTAAGAAGAAATAACACATGGGGGTGTAGTGTAGTGGTAGCACAAGAGTCTCCAAAACTCTTAGCCAAGGTTCGAATCCTTGCACCCCTGCTAATCTTAATTTTTAGATTTGAGACAACCATCTTTTGTTGGGCGATTGGACACAAGAAGTATTTGGTGGTAATTTAATACTTGGTTCTTAATATATGAAGAGGGGACAAAATGAGCGACATAGTTGCCTATCGGGTTTTAGTTGGTCTTTCAGGCGTTACCTGTTCACAAGAAAAGAAAAAAATACAATGCACTTGGGATGGCGTAAAGAATGATAGACATTATGGAAGAACAAAATTAGCTGGGGTGAGAGAAAAATATGTGCCGAAGGGTACCAAAGTATTAAACCTCAGACAGGTATCAATAGTTTCCGAAGAAGAACTTCAAGAAATAGCAAGACGCATGGGTGTTCACGAAGTGACGGGAACGGATCTGGGCGCGAACGTTGTTCTCAAAAATATTCCTGAGCTTACAAAAATATCTTCTGGAGCAATTGTGAAATTCTCGAGTGGTGCCATACTTTTTGTGGTAAGAGAAAACCTACCTTGTGTTTTTCCTGGTAGAAATATTCAGGAAAGGTATCCCGATATCCCTAGTCTTGTCCGTAAATTCCCTAAAGCGGCGATGGGGATTCGGGGGCTTGTAGCGATAGTATTGCAACCCGGGAATATACGGAGAGGTGACACAGTAGAAATTATTTGATTTAAAACCGTCTCAAAAAAGACGGTTTTTTATAATATTTCGGGGATATAGATATCTATTCTATATCGTTTAATCCGAGTTCCAACATCCTCCAGATTATTGAAATTTACAAATAACTTTTTTTGTGATAAGACTATGACGAGATCATATTTGATCCTTTATAACTATAGCAATAATCGGAGCTCGAAGGTGGATAGTAATGCGACGTAAATTCTTGACTTGGCTATTTGCATTTGGCTATAAACACCCTCTTTTTGTCAAGACAGGACAAAACTTTTTATTCGGGGGAAAAATAAATAGATGGCGCGAGGCTGCTGCGGCGAGGATTCCTCAAGGAAAACGAACCCTCGAAATGGGATGCGGAATGTTTCCCGCAATAGATCATGGCATTCTTCTCGACGTATCGTTACCTCTCCTGAGAAATATTAGACCCGGCAAAGATCAGCAAGTTATGTGTGCTTCGGTATTCACTCTTCCTGTTCTTGACGGTTCTATTGATTGTGCGGTTAGCGTCTTTCCTCCGGGCGTCGCAGCAGATGAGGGATTTTTCGGAGACCAAGCTTTTTGGAAGGAATTATATCGTGTTCTTGCCAAAGATGGCGTCTATGTAGCGGCTGTATATGTGGAATATCGACAGCGGTTCTGGAAATTTTTAGCACAACTCATCGACCCCTTCCCAAAGGAGTTTTGGGGGAAAACAAAAGCATTGGCCTCTGGTTTTATTCTTACGGAAGAATTGTATGTTGACCCCTTCGGAAATCGGCTCATTATTGTGGAAGCTAAAAAACAGTAAGATTTTTTCCCTGTTGAATTAACAAATAGGAAGCTCCTGCCTGGTTAGTCAGGAGCTTTTATATATTCAAATCATAGATTTGGGTATTGGATTTTTCTGAGCGAAGTCGAAGGGCAATTTGACATTGATTTTCGATAAATTATAATGAATATATAAAGACACAAATTCATGAAAGAAGATTTTAGTGAATTAGTTGAATATTTGGACGAGAAGTTTTCTGGCGTTGATACCAAGTTTGATGCTGTGGGCAAGGAGCTTGGAGGCATAATAACAAAACTAGAAAACCTGGAAGAAACCAAAGCAGACAAGTCTGACGTCCGCGATTTGATTGTTTCTGTCGATGCCTACGCTGCCAAAGCCGATAAATACTTCCAGGAAATGGCAGCGCTCACCGCGAAGGTAGATCGTCTTGAGAAGTGGATTCAGGAGGTTGCCGAAAAGGTTGGCGTAGAATTGAAGTCGGAGTAGCTAAGCCTCGGAACTTATATTTCCATGGAGCCAGCGGTCGCTGGCCTTTTCTTTTCTTGCCAGTCATTGAACTTGACGATAATTCTTGGTAAAATAGACCTGTCATTATATGGCTAATCAAATCGTAATTCTTTTAGGTTTATTGATTCTATCCGGCATATTCTCCGGGACAGAGGTTGCTTTGGTTTCCTTGGGAGAGGTAAAAGTGAGGAGCCTGCTCGACAAAAAACGAAGAGGAGCCCAAGCCCTTTCTCGTCTTAAGGCAAACCCCCAGAAGCTCATCATCACTATTCTTATTGGGAATAATATTGTTAATATTGGAGCTGCGGCGTATGCCACCTTTACTATTACGAATTTGGTGGGCTCGAAGGGGGTGGGGATCGCAACGGGCGTGATGACCTTTTTGATTCTTCTTTTCGGAGAGATAATCCCTAAGTCTTTTGCGACGAAAAACGCCGAGACCATCGCACTGCTTGTCGCGCGTCCTCTTCTGTTTTTACAATGGGTGCTTAGTCCCTTTATCTGGGTATTTGATAATTTAAGCAAAATCGCGCTTCGTTCGCTGGGTGGAGTGAAGGCGTATCCTGTCGTTACCGAAGGGGAGCTTCGAACCATGGCAAAGCTGGGGGTAGAAGAGGGGACAATACTCAAAAAAGAGCGCGAGATGCTGGAAAGCATCTTTAAGTTTAATGACATTACTTCTGAAGATGTCATGACGCCCCGGGTAAACATGTTTACCCTTGATCGGGAGCTAAGACTTTCAGACGTGCTCATGTCGATCATAAAAGCTCCCTATTCCCGTATCCCCACATATAGAAAGAATCAGGACAATATAACGGGAATTTTATACATACGAGATGTTCTCATCCACCTTGCCCACAAAAGGAAGCTCGATATCCCCATCAGGGAACTTGCGAAAAAGCCCTTTTTTGTACCCAAGGAAAAAAATATCGACGAGCTGTTCCAGGATTTTCAGGAGCAGAATATCCATATGGCAATTGTGCTTGATGAACATGGGGGTACGGAGGGGCTGGTAACACTCGAGGATCTTCTTGAGGAGCTGGTAGGAGAAATTATTGATGAGAGCGATGTTTCATCTGAAATCATTATGCGTGTTGATAAAAATACGATTTTGGTGGATGGGGGTACTGAACTTAAGACGATCAATAGATTTATTAATGTTCGAGTTCCGGGGGAAGAATATGAAGAGGTGAGCGAAATTATTTTGCGTGAGCTGGGAAGAATTCCCGAGAAAGGCGAGTCGGTCCAGTTTAATAACCTTACGATGGAAGTTATCGACGTTACCGAAAAAAAGATTAACCGCGTTAAAATAGTCAAGCTTCCACCGCAAGCCTTCTAGCTCGCCACTTGTAACCAAAAGAAAAAACCGGCGAGTCAGACTCGACGGTTTTTAGTTTTTTCGGAAATAATATATTCTACCACTGTTGGAATTCGAGGTGATGAGGGCTTCCTTCTTTGCGCCCGGCTTCAGTATTTTTAACAAAGCCCACTTTGCCTTTTTGAACGTTTTTATGAAGTTTTTCAATGGTAAGCGCGTCGCAATGACTAAGCGTTGAGCGAAGGGGGTTAATTAATTCATTAACCACGTCTCTGGCTGAGA
>JAHCSD010000030.1 GCA_018609185.1 Patescibacteria group bacterium | reverse complement strand
GAGAATAGAATCATCTGGGGCCCGCGGACGGAGGTCCGAAGTACTTCGGACCGGAGTGCTAGATAGGGAGATGATTCTTCGAAGTGAACGACGATTATTTCTCCAAGCGAGGAGAGAATTTCAGAAGACAGTACGTATGGCCTGCCCCACCCTACTCCATCAACGCCCGCAACCCGCAAAATTCACAATCTTTCTCCCCGCATCCATTATCCCAAAACGCGAGATTCATAATGTCGCTTGCAACTTGTTTAATAAGCGCTTCGAGTTCTTCTACATCTTTTTCACCAATCTCAAACCGCTCTTTTTTGTACTTTCCTGCAGGGTTCGGCTCCACAAAATCAATTTCACCCGAGGCCATTCGATATTTCCCATCGCCATAATGGTTCAAAAGCACATTATAGAAAACCAACTGCCGTTTAAAGTCTCCGTTTGAGTTTTTGGTCTTCCCCTCAATTTCATTTCTTGACTTCGGCTTTGCGGTTTTATAATCCACCACATTCACTCTACCCGCATCATCCAACATCTCTACTTTATCAATTTTTCCGGTGAGTTTTACATCAGACGTAAATTGAATCGCGCCCACATTAAATTCATTAATCACAGTAGAAACCCAAGCCGTATGATACATATCATACCAACCCGAGAACGCATCATGTCCGCGTGCAAGACTTTGCTCGAATTCACTCGCTGAAAACGGTTCTTTATTAAGCCGGGATTCGAAAAGCTCAAGAAGCAATTCTTTTGTAGTGATGTCTCCCCCCTTCACCTTATCAAAAAAGAGCTTTAGTGCTTCATGCACTGCGGTTCCGTACATCTGGTGCCGGGATTTCGCACGCGGCACACGAAGAAGATTACTATAAAAATATCTCCAGGGGCATTCAAGGTAATTATTAAGCGCGGTAACGGAAAGACCCCTTGAGACGAACAACTCACGCAAATAATCTTTATCCTTGATATCCCTGGGAGGAAGCACGCGAGGAGTAAAAAAGAAATCTTTCTTTTCTTCGAATTCTTTCTCGTATGGCAAAACGTCTCCTTTCTCTACCAATTGCGGGTTAATTTCAGTAATAAAGAGTGAGGGCAATTGATCCTTCCCCTCTTCGGTCTCGCGCGCATAACTTATTGTCACGTGAACCCGCGCGCGGGTGATGGCAACATAAAACAGTCTTCGTTCGTCATCGTTGTTTTTGATCTCTCGCGTTGCGTCCATCCTGGACGTGGAAAATGGAAGACGAAAATACTTCCCCACCCTGCGATTTCCCCAATGTTTGTCTCGCGCGCCTACAATATAGACATAGTCAAATTCTTGCCCCTTGGATTTGTGCGCGGTCATAAGACGAACGCTTCTGGGACGCGTACCTCCTGCCGTCTTTTTAATGAGAACGTTGTGATTTTCAAGCATCGCAAGATACTCTATGAAATCCCGTAGGGAATAATCTTTATGATTTTCTACCGAAATTCTCACCTCTTTAAAGAGTGTGTTAAGCTTCCCCATTTTATCAATTACTTCTTCCCCGCGCAACACGTAAGAGAGAAATCCCGACTCGCGCACCACCGCATCAAAAAGTTCGGTAAAACTTTTGTTCTGGGACATGGTCTTCCAGGAAGAAAGTTTTTTATAAAAATCGGTGAGCGCCGTTGCCGAGGCAAGACTCGGATCTTCTATCGTCTTTTGAGAACGAATGACGTCAAAGAGCGGCGTATGCGTCTTCCTTGAATGCTCAAGCAGCTTATACACGTCAAGCGGATCAATGTCCAAAAAATCGATATGAAGTGCTTCGGCCAAAAGCCCATCGTTCCCAAAGGACTCGATGCTTCGGAGAAGCAATATTAATTTTTTAATGTCTTTATCGGCAAGAACATCCTGGTCTGACTCAATCACAAAGGGAATTTGTGTTTTCTCAAAAACTTCTACAATCGGAAACACATCCCTGTTGTCACGATACAAAACCACAATCTCGGAAGGAGTGACGCCCGAGGAAATCTTTGCTTCAATATCACGTGAAAGAAAATAATATTCGTGAATCGGCCGCGAAAATTCAAAAAACGAAACTTTCGTTCCCTCTTCCTTTCGCGCGGAGGCCAGTGCGGTCTTGCGCTCCGATATCTTGCTCGTGTTTTGACCAATGAGGCTGTCTGCAGAATCAAGAATTATTTGCGTCGAACGATAGCTTCTTTCAAGCGTAATGAGAATTGACGACGGATAACGTTTTTTGAAATAGAGAAAATTTTCGAGTGAGGCCCCCTGGAATCGAAAAATCGCCTGCTTTTCGTCCCCCACGATGAAAAGATTGGGATTCTCGTGAAAAGTCGTAAGTTGATCTAAAATTTTATTTTGTCCATTATTTGCATCTTGATGTTCATCTGCCAAAATATACTGATACTGCTCCTGAAAATTAAGAAGCAGGTCTTCCTTGTCTTCAAACGCCCTAATTACCTCCATGATCATGTCGTTCCAGTCATACAACTTACTCTTTTTAAGTTCCTCCTGATAGGTACGGTAAATAAGAAAGAGCTCACTCGACTTCTCAATCTCTTTTTCCAGCTCCCGGTACTTGCCCTTCATCTTTCCCTTGTGGGGACCGCTTTCGTAATGAAGATCGGGAATTTTAGCAAAACTTTTTTCTTCTTTTTTCAAGATCCTCTCAAGTTCATTTTCGTCTATATCTTCCCGTTTGAGTTCATTAATTGCGGCAAGTATGGGCCTTAAATAAAAAAACTCGTCTCCAAATGGGCGCAATCGCTTAAGCGTAAGGGACGAAATAATGTCTTCCAAAATCCGAATCTGATCAACTTCCGTAATGTTGTTTGATCCGATAATTCGCGGGAAGTCTTCAGGGTGCTCCTGAATAACGCTTTCGCAAAATCCATGAAAAGTTGAAATGGTAACACGGTATGCGGGGGACCCGATAATTTCCACCAATCGCCTTCGCATTGCATATGCCCCGGATAAGGTAAATGTAAGGGCAAGAATATTGTCAGGATCGACATCTGTTTTTTTGAGAATATTCGCGATTCGAAGAGTCAAGATCTGTGTTTTTCCGGTACCCGGGCCCGCGATCACCATGACCGGCCCCTCGATCATATCAACCGCCTCTTTTTGCTCGGTGTTAAGTCTCTGGTATAGTTCGTTAAATTTTTTGGTGGAAACAGCCATAGTACTTTAAATATGGTATCATGAAAATGGTGGCTAAGTCGAACGCCGATTAAACTATTAAATAAAAAACATGACAGAAAACCATGTCTATAATTTAATCCTTCAACTAGTGCAGGAAAGTAAAAGCTTATGGAGGATAAAGAATCATTACTTAAATGATGCGGGAGATTGTGCTGACTGTAAGACGTTCTGGGGAAAAATGGAAGAAGACAAAGAAGATCATGTTAAAGAGCTTGAAGGACTAATCGGGAACCATCGTCAAGATCAGTAGTCTCAAGCAAAACATAAAAGCCGATCACGTGATCGGCTTTTTGATTATTCGGGTTTAAGAACCACTGACACCATCTGTTCGGGAACTATCAGTTTTTCCCGAAGCGCTATTACATCTTCCAAACGAGTAGCTTTTATTTGTTTTCGTTCGTTTCGAATATTCTTCTCGAATGTTTCGCGATCCCATCCTTCTTTTACCATTCCCGCGTCTATAAGATTATACCAACCGTCAAGCGATTCCGGTGAAACGGATTGAAGGTCCGTGAGGCGCATTTTCACGCGATTGAATTGCGCAGCATCTTGAAGTGAATGGGTTGTTACCAATTCATGGATGAGTTCCTTGACTTCCCCTACTCGCTCAGGAAGAGTTTCTGCCGCAAACATCAAGTATTTCCCAAGCTTGGGGTGGCCTCCGTGGGCACCACTAATCGTATAGACAAGCCCGCGATTTTCTCTTACTTCTCTCCAAAATAGTGAGCCCATACCAACTGCAAGCATCCGAATATAAAATTCAATGTGTGCTTCTTCTTTTTCAGAAAGCCGGGGGATTTTCAAACCCCAAAGCACAATGGCTTTATTTCGCGAGGGACGCTCGATTATAATCTCGTGTTCCTCGAGCTTCTCATTATATTCATCGCTCCACGTAGTGTGCGAGACGATCTGAGAGTTAAGCGGAAAGGCCTTAAATGCCAACTGCTTTAGCTCTTCATGATCTAATTTGCCCGTAGCAACTACAACGGTGTTGGAAGGAATATACCAACGCGAATGCGCCCCTGAAAGAGTGTCCGATGTAACAGTTGCAAGCTCCTCGGGAATACCAGTCGTATAAAAATGACCGAGCGGATTATCTTTCCATAACGCGCCCATAAGAGTATTTGTTGCAAACCATGAATCGTTGTCAAAATTTCTCGCAATCTCATTCCCCACGACTTCCTTTTCTTTTTCAAGTTCATCGGGTAGAAACGAAGGATTAAGATACATATCGAACAATAGATTCGAAATTTCAGACAATCTGGTTGAAACCCCCAGTGCCCAATACGTAGTCTCAAGCCTGTTGGTGGAAGCATTGTTTATGAGAGCATACTGCTCTAGTATTTTTTTGATGTCGCGTGCGGATTTTGTAGCCGTTCCCTTAAAAGCCATATGCTCAAAAAGGTGGAAAAGACCATGCTGGTTAAAAGGATCATACGCGGAACCCACAAGTGCGGTAACCGCCAGGTAGACTTTCTTTGTACCTGAGACGCGTTTGGTGATTATGCGAAGCCCGTCGTTCCTTACGCTTTCTTGGAGGGATTTCTTGTGTGACACTCAAAACTCCTTTCGCAATTATTAAAGAGCCATCCTAATGTAACAGACTAGCATAAATTTTTGATCGGGGCAACTAGAGTCTACTCGCCCAGTCACGTGCCGTACGAATCTCTTCTTCGGTTAGTTCTGTCCCATTCGCGCCTCGATACATAAGCCGGTTTCGGGATTCATCGGTATGGGAAAGCCCTAGCAGGTGCCCTACTTCGTGTGCGGTTGCACGGAAATCATAGACGGTTGTGAGATCCGCAACCATCAACGTATTAATCGCGCCTAGCGCAATCCCGTTAATGCCCCCGAGTTTACGGACTAAAATTACGTTAAAAGTTTCTGGATCGTACTCGGAAATGATACCAGGAATACGTGAATGATCCTGCAGAAGTGCGTTAATAGTTTCGTCTTCCATTCCCACGAAATGAATCGAGGTTACGCGCAACGAAATATCTGCCTGAGCCCACGTGTTCGATGCGTTTTCAATAAGTAGTCGTACGTTAGCTTCATCTCTTTTACTCCCCAAGTCGCCGTTATTTTGAAGTACCATCACATTGAGCGGCACCACAAGTTCAACTTGGCTAGTAATGCTTTCAAGTTTCTTCTCCTGAATAGGCGGCGTTTTTCTGTAGAAAAACGCCTGGTAAAATCCCGACCACCAAACAAAGCTTATAAGGACAAATACCGCAATCCCCCCAAGAAGTAACGTCAACCAAAAAGGCCTTGATCGTTCCTCCTCAAGACCCTCGGAAAAATTTTCCTCAAAATTTTTTTTATTCGAGTTCATAAATTACATCCTTGCGTTCAACCACGATCTTCCATCCTTTACGTTTTGCAATACGGTATAGGTTTTTATTGGGATTGAAACAAATGGGACGCGAGACAACTTCAAATATCCCCATGTCAGACTCGGTATCCCCCACTCCGATGGACCGCGAAAAGTTAAAATTATGTTTCCTCGCAAAATCTAAGAGGATGGAACTTTTATCGTCTGAAGCAACACGGATGCTCTTTCCGGTATAGACGCCCTTCTTTGCTTCCCTCTCGGTTCCAAATATGTATTGAAACCGCCAGTGCCGGTTAAATTCTTTTACAATCTCGATCGGAGACCCTGATATTGCAACTAGGGTGTGGGTTTTGCGAATTTTCTTTATAAGTTCGCGCGTATATACATAGACTCGATCTTTGTGCTCGCGGACCACGTCCCGTGCCAAGCGCCGAACCTCTTTTTGGGAAACCCCGTCAAGATACCTGTCATAGAGCTCAACTACCTTATGAATATAATCCTCGTACGAACCCTTTCGGTTAATCCAGGAAAAATAATATCGATCAAGATCTTTCTTCATGCGCCCGGGGAAAACTCCCCGGGTAATCAACTTCCAGTTAAGTTCGACCAAAAGCGAACTTCGGAAAATGGTTCCGTCAATATCGAAAATAGCGAGGGGTTTAGTCATGAGCGTTTCGATACCTGCAAAACACACAGCTTGGATTTGCTGCAGGAATGGAACCCTCTATTATATCACTTACTGTTTGTAAAATTTTCTTGCCTTCATTGGTATTTACCTCTACTTTTACTAAATCCGAATTAAAAGAAGATTTCCCCTCGGCAAATTCTCCCGGCCAGAAAAACAGAAGGTAGGCGTAGGGCGCGACCGAATAACCATTTTTCTCAAAAAGGAGCGTATACAGGGTTAGTTGATTAACGTAGTACGTATGACTATCTTCTTTCGTGGGGAATCCACGGGTCTTAAAATCCAGAACAATAACATTCCCAGAATCGGCCACAAGAAGTTCATCAATCGCACCTTTAAGAAAAATGTTGTATTCGGGGAATGTCGCGGCAATCCCCTTAAAATTGTTTCGCCATACATCCAGCTTTTCCATATCGGTAAAGAGCTTTGCTTCTACTTTTCCTTCAAGT
Source organism: Patescibacteria group bacterium (assembly GCA_018609185.1). Classification (GTDB taxonomy): domain Bacteria; phylum Patescibacteriota; class Minisyncoccia; order JAHCSD01; family JAHCSD01; genus JAHCSD01. The sequence continues at coordinate 800 of JAHCSD010000030.1, read as the reverse complement.
TCGGGTGGCAATGTTCCTTTGGCACGAAAACTGTCAAAATAATTCTTAAATAAAAGATCCATCCCCCCCGGAAGCGATGGGAAGGGACCCATGGGTTGCCTTATTCCTTTATTAAAATAAAGCCAGAGACAACGAGGGCACTCCAGCAACATTCCTATTTGGGAGGGAGTCACTTTGACTAATTCTTGTTCCATGGGAATCTAAATGAAGGTTTCTTCTTACTGAAATAGAAAATATAAATAATCTCAAGAAGCGCAAGTGTATTGACCACAAGAAGCACTATAAACCATTTTACGTTTTTATTTTTTGCGGCCTTCCACAAGGCAAAACCTTTCCAGGGAAGAATCCAGAACATATATAACAAAAGAAGAAAAATGCCTTTGGGAGTTGTGAAAAAATTTGGATCTAACATGCCAATTTTGTCCGTGAGGTCACGAACGGTTATCCTTCGACTCCGCTCAGGATAACCCTGAGCTTGTCGAATGGGTTACAAAATTGAGCACCCCGTTAGATAGAGCTCGCAAGCTCGCTCATCTAACGGGGTAACGTCTTTGTATCCAATCGCTTCGCTCTTGGGCAAAGTCGTTATTTAATATATACTTTCTCAACCACCACGTCTTCGATTGGATGATCCCTCTCATCCGTCTCCACAGCTTCAATCTTATCAACCACGTCCATCCCGCTCACCACCTCCCCAAACACCGTATGCTTCCCGTCGAGCCAAGGGGTGGCTTCGGTGGTAATAATAAAGAATTGGCTTCCGTTTGTATTTGGCCCGCTGTTAGCCATGACGACTCGTC
>JAHCSD010000002.1:8690-21896 GCA_018609185.1 Patescibacteria group bacterium | reverse complement strand
TTCCGATCTAACGTATAACCTTTTTGACGAAAGGAGAGGTGTATTTTGAAGTTCTTAAGAATTTTCTTCAAAAACTTCTAACGGGGTCAATAGAGTGCGAAGTCCACCTTCGCTCTTTTATATATTTATACAGAAAAGAGAAGAAAAAACGACCCCCTAGGGGCCGCTTTGTATTTATTTAGAGTGAAATAATACGTCTTTTTTCAGGAGAAAGCTGGAAGTAGCGTAGCGTGAGTGCAAGTCCTTCGTGCAAGGAGACAGGATTTACTATTCCAAGTTCATACTCCATTGCATTTGTTGAAAATGATCGGGATGATTCTTTTTGAGTTCGGCGACCAGTCGTAATGCGAGTAGGTACACCTGCTTCTCTACTGATACGCTTTAGTTCATGTATAAATTCTTTCTCATTTACCGCATAGGTGCTGGCTACATTAATTATCTTCGGGAGATTTGGGTTAAGTGCTACCGGGATGTTCGGCATGTCCCTTGCGGTTGCGGAAAGTACGAGCGCTTTTACCACGTCCCATATATACACAAAGCTTACGCGTTCGCGCGGGCCGAAGGAGATAGACACCTCCTTTCCTTCAAGTATGGCACGTATTACATCCGGGATAAGACGACTGGATTCGTCCCCGGGACCATAGACGTCGCTGAATCTTAACATGTATCCTTCAGAATACGAAACCACCGGATATTCTCCCATATACTTTGAGAGAGCATAGACACTCTCTCTTTCTGGGGGTGGGTATGAGACAAGAAGGTCGTTTATTGCTGCCAGAATACCTTGCAGGCGTCCACTCATCCACTGGGCTTCCAGTTCTTCAATACGCTTCATTGCCGAAAAAAACCATGCCTGTGTTTTGATACGTCCCGGGAGGGGCTCTTGTTCATGGAAGAGCCCGTCCGTTCTTTTACTGAGTTCATATGCCGCAACAGTTGAGGCATGAATTAGGCGCTTTCCATGTTTTTGCGCAAGATGAGAAAGGGCCTTGGAACCACACCGGTTTGTTGCAAAAAAGAGACCTGTTTCCTCTCTGTCTATTTTTGAATTTGTAGGGTTTATGGCTGCAAGATGGACTATTACATCGCTTTGTATTACAAGTTCTTCGAGGGAAGGAAAATCAAACAGACTGCCATATATGAAACGAAGATCAGGATGTTCATATTGAGGAGTTTTGCGCAGAAGCGCGCGCACTTCTGCGATACCAGTTTGGGTAAGGAACTGTACAAAGCAATTCCCGATGGCGCCTGTTGCGCCCGTCACGCCGATCGTAAGACGTCTTTCTTCCACGAGTTGCCTCCTTTTTTAGATACTGTGAACAGGAATTTTAATTTCTGTATGTGTCTTTGCGGCGCGTTCGCCAGCTTCGATGATTTCTATCACATGCATGGCGTCTTCTGCACTCGCGCCGGGTGAGCGATTCTCTATTATTGACGAGATAAAGTCAAGGAGATCTCGCGCAACGTGTGCTTCTTCAATTTGATCATGTTCTTTCGAGAGTCCGATCCCGAACGTTTCACGTTTAGGTCGAGTTTGGTCCAGGCGACTAAGTATAAGTTCATAACGAGCAGTTTTTTCTTCGCTGATGAGAAGCTGTATCTCAAGAGTTCCTTCTATTCCTGAAATCGCGAGATGCCCCCAGCGAAATACCTCGGGACTCTCTGAAAAGGTTGTGGTGATACTTGCGATACGTTTTTGTTCGAGTTCGAGTGCAAGCACCACATTATCATTCACTTCGACCTGTATTTTTTTCTCACCCCAGTTTCGTTCTGGTACCGGGCACGTCACAATTGATATGACTTTTTTAGCACGTCCTAGTATACCGGTGATAGCGTGGAGAGAATAAACGCCCATATCACGCAATGGTCCGCCACCATATTTGTAATACCAAGTGGGATCAGGCGGGACGTTTGTATCAGATGGATTCTTCCGCAAATCTTCATATTCATGTCCGGACGCCATGTTATGAGAAATGCCCGCATAGACAGTTCCAAGCGCCCCGCTATCTACAAGTTCGCGTGCGCGTAGATATACGGGAAGCAGCATTTGACCGGGGGAAGCGGCAAGCGTAAGATTTTGTTCGTGGCTCAGACGGATAAGTTCTCTCGCCTCTTTTACTGTTTGAGTCATGGTCTTTTGAAGATATACATGTCGCCGGCGGGAAAGCGCCAATCGTGCTTGCATGTAGTGAAGATGGATTGGCGTGGCAATGGCTATTGCTTCTGCATCAGAACTTTCGAGGAGATCTTCTAGGTCGGTAAACAGCCGTGTTTTCGGAAGATCAAACTTCTTGGCAAGTTTTTCGAGTTGCTGCTTCGACACATCACAGAGTGCCGTAATATCTACTTTATCATGTTCAAGTATAAGGTGGGGAAGAAGACCCCGTTCGGTTATGCTCCCGCAGCCCACAATCGCAAGCGGTATTTTACGCATGATATTTGCTCCTTTTCACTCTTCATTTTTAATGTACATTTTCGTTACAATGTATCAGAAAATAGATAATTCATCAAGAGCGGGTGCTGCAATGACGCCGGGTACCGGCTGGTACCCGACTAGCCCCGCATAGAATTGTGCGGGGTTCGGACCTGTTTTAACGCAAATAAACCATTTTTGGTACCAAGTTTCGTATAAACAAAAAAGCCAGATAGGTTACTGGCTTTTAGTTATTTATGTGTATTAAGCACCGCACTCGCATTCAGACGTATGTCCTTCGCGATGGTCAATAATCTGTTCGGTACCATCCAGTACAATCGGTCTATCGAGAACGCCTTCAATTTTGTCGGGAGTCACACCATCTTTTTTGAGAGAAACGACTTTAGCCATACCGACTGTGAATAATCCGCCTGCGCGAGATTCACATTCAGAAAGAACAACATCGCCATCCTTGAGTGCGTGTCTGAAGGAACGACTATCTGTTCTTGTAAAAGTAACATCACTTAGGAAAACCACCATATGTCCCATAGAATGTTCTGCCCCATGATAGGTACTCAAGTAGAACTTGTTTCCTTCCATTTCTTCCTCCTTTTCAGATAACTACCCGAACCAAACATCCTATTACAGAATCATTAATTTGTCAATGAGGTAAATAAAAAAGCCAGATTGGTTACTGGCTTTATATTTCTATTGAGAACAAATTGGAGAATTTACTTTTACCTCGTTGCATAGGAATGCCTTACGAATTTGTGGAAGAAGGTCCTCTGCTTCTTCAAAAAGGAAGTTATTGTAATTCGGTTCTCCTGGTGTTCCACGAATAAACGCCTGATGGGGCTCAAGGTCGGGCTTCCAAATCATCAAACCACTGGTCGTGCCCGCGAATTCAATGAAAGAATCATTCTCAAGTGCTACTGCGGTAATCTCTTTTGTTTCTTTGTCTACGGTAAACCAAATGGTTACTGTTGTTTTTTCTCCGTCATACCTAACGAAGTAAGCATTTTCATGTCTGGAAAAATTTAGGTCCATACCATACCGTACATCATGCATATTTCCTAGAACTTCCATTTTTGCTTCGTAGCGAAAGGTGCTGTCCGATGGGTCTGACGTGAAACTTTTTGGTAGACCGGAAACAACTAAGATAATCCCAATAATAATTCCTACTACAACAAACAGTAAAGCTACAGCAACCGCATCTGGCTTAGAAAGAGTCATTACGCTCTCCTTCCTCAAAGAACTATCCGACCATACATCCTACTACAGAATCATTAATTTGTCAACGGGGTAAATGAAAAAGCCAGACCTGTGGAGTCTGACTCTATTGGTTACTGGCTTTATCGGGCTGGCACCCCCGGTCTAGAACCTTACAGGATGGGGCCGTTGAGGGGTTTTTCAATACTTTTATTTTATCAATACAACGCTTCTCAAGCGCTAATTGAAATAGACTATTTGCCACTTATGGCATCTATTAATTTTTCTAATACCTCCTTATATCTCAACAAAATCTCTCTATGTAGCATTGACCAATTATCATTTTTGTAATAATTAAATAATTTCTCTTTTTTCAAAATACTAGAAAGCTCAGGATCAGCTTCTTCGTCAGGATGAGCAAGTTTTGAAACAATACGACTTATATTTCTAAGACCAAAAATACCGGCGTCAACATCTATCCCTTTCTCTAACAGCATCAAATGAAATTTGTTTATACTCCCAGTTAACTCTTTTATGTCGGGCAGTAATTCTTTGGCTCTTTCTTTGGAAATTTCTGATTCTTTAATTTTATTATCAAAACCTCCAAGCAATGAACGGAGCACCATGCAGTAACCCACTAATGTAGCTTTATTTTTTGCCGGTTTTCCTTGTTGGTAAATTTCTTCCGATGGTGAGAAAAAGGAGAATCCAAATCTCTCATCAGCAATACTGATTTTATTTATCTTAGATCTTAGTTCTGCAATATCACTGATTACGTCTGCAGTCTCGTATTCTTCCTTGATCTCTTTTTGCTCTTTTATTTCTTTAGACCGCTTTTCTTCAATTTTTCTAGATTGTTCTTTTTTTAATATTTCTTTAGCTCTTTCAGACCCAACCTTTAATATCTTTTTATGCAGCGAAGGCACTACCCCACCGTGCCAAGTAGAGATTTCTTCTACAAAAACTGTTTCTGCCCTCTTACCTTTAATTGAGTCATAGTTCTCGTAGTAGAAACTTATATATTCTTTCGGTTTCAATTTTAGAAGTTTTTTAAGAGCTGTTTTTCTTGCCGCAATAAATTGCTTGTCATCTTCAAAACATTCTTGCAAAAGAGATTCCAGTCTCTCCATCTCTTCACCTGATTTTTCAAGATATGCAAAATATTCCTCTACATCATATTCGTGAATTTCTCCTGAAGCGATATCCCTTTCAAATAAATTTTTCACCTTACCAACAATCTCCGGATCAAAATATTCAATGTCTGTAAGATAGCCTACCATCAAAGAAATATCAGCATCTCTGTCGGTCGTGTGTGCTATCTCTTTTAATATTTCGGTGGCATCACCAGTTTTAAAACGCGTTAAATCGGATACAAAATAATGAGAGGATGGGGTTTCTTGAAATTTTTTATAGGCTTCATATATCTGCCTTGGGAATATCGCGTCACCGATAGTAACCATCTCATCACAAATACGAATCGCCCCTTCTACGTTTTCAGCTGCATAAAGCTCAGTTATTAAATTTGCATTATAATCAGTTGCCATTTTATTTTGAAATGAAGTTCTTCGAGCGCAATAACCTCGCTCTACTTGGCTGCCGGGCTAGGACTCGCCAGCCTACGGATGGTCAACCTAAGGTTGAAACCTAGGTTACGAGAGCTCCCGCACATAACTCCGGGGCCTGGATTCGAACCAAGGTTACCAGGGCCAGAACCTGGGGGCCTACCACTAGCCGACCCCGGAGTTATAAGCGGGATAGGCGCCACCTCGCGACCTATTCACCCCGCACCGTGCTCTGCTCTGGTGCGGGGACACTAGCCGACCCGGCAAAAATAAAAGGGGCTGAAAAAGCGTAGCCTTCCCCTACTAAACTCTTCTCTCCTCCCCAAGGAAAACAAACAAGGGTTTTCATAACCCCTTCCCTTAAGAGGTTCTCGGTATAGGTTCCAAAAAGCTTTCGGAGAGCGAGCGGGCATGGTTTCGCCGAAGGCGAAGAGCGAGCTCGAGAACAGAGCGGCGAAATCCACGCTGGGGATTTCGACCGCGTCTTTTTGGGACCTATACCGAGAACCTCGCCTCTCCCTACACTTTCAAGTAGTTCCGTATCGCAACTAGGCTGCTCAAGCCCCCGAAGAGAACCCCGAGTCCCACTTCGACTCCCATAATAAGCAACGCGTTTGTTTTAAGATATCCGAGAAGATTGAGCCCGGGGATAAACGCATCCACGCGTTCTGAAAACGCAAACGCAAGCGCGGCCAGCACCAACATGCTCAACACGGCTGCGGCGAACCCCACCAGCATCCCCTGAACCACAAATGGCCCGCGGATAAACCAGTTGCCCGCACCCACCAAGCGCATAATGGCAATAGAGTCACGTTCGTTGTAAATCGCAAGACGAACGGTGTTGAATGCAACGAGCATCGCGATAAAAGAAAGGATAATGCCTACAATAACACCGGCGCGCTTGATATTTCCGGTAATCGTAAACAGCCGCTCAATCAGTTCTTTGTTTTCCCGATAGTCGATTTTTTCGACAAGAGATCCCGCAGGCGCTCGCTCAAGAAATTGAGCAATTACTTCATAGGTCGAGGCCTCATACGCCTTGATGTTAAGGCTTGCGAGAAGCGGATTCTCGTCGAGCTCTTCCAAAGACGCCTGAATTAACGGGTTATCTCTATGCCGTTCTTTAAACGTTTCAAGCGCATCTACACGCGAAACATACTCCACGCTCTTTACTTCTTTAAAGTCAAGAAGACGCGACTGGACATCGAGAATATTATATTCGGGTGTGTCCTCGGCAAAATATACGCTAATATCCACTTTATCTTCAAGGGTCCTTGCGATATGTGTGGTGGCAAAACTCAACACAAAAAGTGCTGCGACAACAAAAAGCGCAAGAAAGAATACGCTGATGGTTGCTGTGGAAAGCCAAATGTTTCTTCGAAAGTTTAACCAACCACTTTTAATTATCCTGGATAAATTTATGAACATAATACTATTGGCTATTAACTATTTACTATTGGCTAAATAAGGTATTTCCCTTTCTTCTCGTCTGAAATAAGTCTCCCCTCTTCAAGGGTAATGACGCGGCGCTTAAGTTTGTTTACTATTTCTTTGTCATGTGTGGCAAGGACTACATTAGTACCAAGGCTATTAATTTTTATCAAAAGATTAACAATATCCCAGGTGTGCACATAATCGAGATTTCCTGTAGGTTCATCTGCAACCAACACTTCGGGACGATGCACCAAGGCGCGCGCGAGTGCCGCGCGCTGCTTTTCGCCGCCCGAAAGTTCACTAGGAAAATTATAGAGTTTTTTCTCAAGGCCGACAAGTTTAAGAACCTGCGGCACATCTTCTTTGATTTGTTTGGATTCAGCTCCCATAACCTCTAACACAAATGCGACATTCTCATATACGTTTTTTGAGGGAAGCAGTTTAAAATCCTGGAACACAACGCCGATTCTTCTTCGGAGCTTAGAGATTTGATGAAACGCCAAAAATCCTATATCCTGATTTTCAAAAAAAATACTTCCGGAAGTGGGCCGCTCTTCTGCAATTAACAATTTAAGTATGGTGGACTTCCCGGCGCCCGAACGCCCCACAAGGGAAACAAATTCATGCGGCTCTATCTCAAAACTCACATCTTTTAATGCAACGGAGTCGTGAGGATATATTTTTGAAACTTTTTTGAAGTAAATCAACCTGTGTGATGCCAATCAACTAATTCCATGCCAATCTACTAATTGCGAATACGTATATAGATTAGCAATTCGCATTATTGGCATAAGATTCGCATCATTAGCATCATATTTTTACCTCCGCTTCGATGAATTCCTCTAATTCTCCATCAAGCACTCCCTCCACATCCCGCACTTCAACCCCGGTCCTGTGGTCTTTTACCATCTTATATGGATGAAGCACATAGGACCTGATCTGGCTGCCCCACTCGGGAGATGCATCTCCCTTGAGCTTTGAAATTTTATCCTTTTCCTCTTTCAGTTTTCTGGCATACAGTTTTGAAACAAGCATCTTCATTGCTTTTTCCTTGTTTTCTCCTTGAATCCTTTCCGATTGGCAAGAAACCATCATTCCCGAGGGTAAGTGATGAATGCGCACTGCAGACTCGCGCTTGTTTACATATTGTCCCCCGGGACCGGACGCGCGGAACGTATCAATTTCAAGATCATCGGGCAAGATATCAAGATCTTCTTTCTTGGGCTCGGGGATTTCGGGCAGCACTTCAACAAGCGCAAAACTTGTATGTCGAAGATGTTGGGCTGAAAAAGGAGAAAGTCTCACAAGGCGATGGACCCCTGCCTCGCCCCTCAAATATCCATACGCATAGCGCCCCGAAATTTCAAGCGTTGCACTTTTAATTCCTTTCTCTTCCCCAAGTGACTCATGAAGAAGCACCACTCGGTATCCCGCCTCCTCCGCATATCGCTGATACATCCGGAGCAACATTCCTGCCCAAGACTGGGCATCAATCCCTCCGGCACCCGAATAAATACTTAAAAGAACATTTCCCTTGTCAAATTTATTCGAGAGAAAAACCTTTGACTCTTCTTTTTTGAAGCGCTCCTCTAAATCACGGTAACGCGCTTCTATCTCTTGCGCCAGTTTGGGATCTTTCGAGGATACATCAAGCAATTCAGCTAGATCCGCCGCGTCTTTTCTCAAGTCTTCCCAGAACAAAACCTCTTCTTTTAAGTCTTTTATTTCTTTTTCAATTTCTCCTGCACGTTTAGGGTCGTTCCAGAAATTGGGGTCATCCGTCAACGCCTCAAGATCGGAAGTTTTGTTTTTTAAGGAATTTAAGTCAAAGACGGTCCTCAACATTGAGGATTTCTTTTGATAATTTCTCGAGGCTCTCTTTGAGTTCGTGTATCTGCATCTCTTGATTATCATAAGATATTTTAAGGAAAAAGGCCAGTACCGTACTGGCCTTTTGAGGAAATTCATTTCCCTTTGCGGGCTTCATTAAGCTGCCTGATAAGTTCTTCGAGGGCACCAGACGAAATGATAACTTCTTCAGTTTCGCTTGCTGACCGAAGCCATATTTCAAGAGAATTATTTTCAGTCCTCGTTAAAAGAGTGGTCTTTTGGGCAATAAAGATTCTGACAGAACCGCGCTCGTGACCCCCCACAAACCATGCATCCGGATCAAACACCTGTACTCCCATGTGAGAAAAATCAGGTTCGCGCGCAAGTACGTGAATAGTCGTCAATTGAAATAAACGGCCCGCGAGATCTCTGACTCGTTCCTTATCTTGCTGTGTTATAAGATCTGCTCGTTTCGTGACAAACATATTATAATGAACACCATAATACGACTGGCCCGCTGCGTTTTGGTGCCGAGGGGTCTCAGCATAAGCTACCGTGACAAGCCCTTCGGATTCATAAGTTACACGACCGGCAATAAGAAGAATCTTTTCCTGGGTGGTACCTGTAATTTCGGGTAACAGCTTTTCGCCCGATTCCGATCCTCCGCCACATCCACCTATTAAGAAAGATGCAATGCCTATCAATACAAACGCTGCAAACACACTCTTGCTTATCAAGTGTAACACCTCCTTTAAGAGCAATGTTACAGTATATCATATATTCTTGCAAGGTCAATAAAAAATGGGTGCGTATTGCTTTCTCTAGCTATTTCCAAGTATAATAAACGCCAGGCTGGGTAGCTTCAGCCTGCCGCTCGCCAGCCGCGGACTGGTAACGGCAGAGTCCCGATGCGCTTGGCCACTTCATAGATCCTCGACTTATTTAGAATTTTGATGCCGACGTAGCTCAGGGGTAGAGCAACGCTCTCGTAAAGCGTAGGTCGTGAGTTCGAATCTCACCGTCGGCTCCAAAAAAATTGGGCAATGATATTGCCCAATTTATTTTTATCCGAGAAGTTCTTTGACTTCTTCCCCAGAAAGCTCTTCTCTCTCAAGAAGGGCGTTTGCGAGTTTTTCAAGTTTATTCTTGTTCTTTTTAAGAAGTTTTACTACGTCGGAGTATGCGTTTGTCATAATATCTTCTATCTCTCTATCGATTTCAGATTGTTTTTCTTCGCCGTAATCCCTAACATTGTGAAGGTCTTTCCCTAAAAAGATTGACCCCCTTGACTCACCATAGGTTCTCGGCGGAGGCTTAATGCTCATGCCGTATTTCAAAATCATATCTCTGGCGATTTGAGTTGCCTTGGATAAATCATCTCCGGCTCCGGTTGAGGGTTCGCCAAATACAATTTCTTCAGCGGCTCTTCCTCCATATGCAAACTTAATCTGCCCTATGAGTTGAGATCTTTTCCAAAAAGAGTTCTCTTCTTCAGGAACGGCTTCCGTGATTCCACCGGTCATACCCCGAGAAACAATAGAAACTTGCTCAAGTTGCGGAACTTCGTCAAGCAGATACGCAACCAGGGCGTGTCCGGATTCGTGATAGGCCGCAACCTCTTTCTCTGTTTTACTCGGCTGATCTTTCCTGTCAGCGCCAACAAGAACCCGTACTCGTGCCTTCCGAAATTCTTTCATGGTGATATGTTCTTGCTCGTTTCTTACCGCAAAGATAGCGGCCTCATTGCAAAGATTCCTCAGGTCGTCCCCTGAAAACCCAAACGTGAGACGCGCAATCTCTGAAAGATCAACGTTATCATCAAGGGGCTTTCCTTTGGTGTGAATCAAAAGAATTTCTTCTCTCCCCTTTCGTCTTGGAAGGGGGATAACAATGCGCCTACTGAATCTTCCGGGACGCAAAAGCGCAGGATCCAAGATATCAGGCCGGTTGGTAGCGGCAACCACCACCACTGCAAAGTTCGGCTCAAAACCATCCATCTCAGTAAGTATCTGGTTAAGCGTCTGGCGTTGTTCGTCATGTCCGCCACCAATGCCCGCGCCTCGGTGAGTACCTATGGCATCAATCTCGTCTATGAAAATAATCGCAGGAGCCTCTTTCTTCGCCTTGTCAAAAAGGTCTCGTACACGTGAAGCACCTACTCCCACAAACATTTCCACAAATTCTGAGCCAGACTGAGAGAAAAATGGTACCCCAGCTTCTCCGGCAAGAGCTTTCGCAAGAAGGGTTTTTCCTGTTCCGGGAGAGCCCACCATCAACACACCTTTGGGCATCTCAGCCCCCAGCGCGTGATACTTCGCAGGGAACTTAAGAAAATCTACAATCTCCTTAACTTCTTCCTTTACTTCTTCAATCCCCGCAACGTCGCTAAAACGTTCTTGCGGAACATTGAGGCCTCTTTTCACTCTCTGGAGCCCGGGGGCAAAAGACCTGCTGCCATTTTTCCCGCCAGCCCCGCCCATCGGGTTCATCATACGCCGAAAAACAAATATGTAGAGAATAAAGAAGATACCGCCAATCAGAATAAAAGGAAGGAGTATCGGAAATATCTTGCTTAGGATACTTTTCTTATCTTCATTGGTCTTGTCAATAGTAACGCCGTAGCTCTCAAGATCATTGCTAAACTCTCTATCAGGAACAAATGTCAAAATAACAGAAAAATGATGTTCTTTACCGTCTAATAACTTTTTATAAACTCCGTCGAGTTTCTTCTCATCTATTTTGTGAAACTGGACGCTTTCAATTTTCCCTGCTTCGAGATCGTCAAAAAACTGACTGGGCGTAATATCGCTTTCTACGATCGCATCTTTTTGATTGCAGCTGCCGGTAAAGAACATCAGAGCCGCTACAACTGCAACAAAACCAAGACCCCACAACAAAAACGTCTTCAGCCCACGTTTCTTATCTTTCATCACCTTTCACCTTTCATTTTTCAAGGTACCAAAAGCGACCCTAATTACGAATCGCACTCGAATGACACTAATCAATTTTAGGAGGTTGAACCTCCATTCGGGTCATTCGGATGAAATTCGGATATTGGTGTCGCCTTACCACTTCTTCTTCTCTATTCCATTCTGCGCCGCATCTTCTTGCGCAAGTTGTTTCGACGGGCCCTCGCCCTCGGCCACTAATTCTTTCTCAAGGTATACTCCTACGCGAAATGTTTTTGCGTGATCCGGACCCCACTCTTTTACCACTTCATAGGTAGGGGTCACCCCTACGCGATCCTGTGCTTCCTCCTGAAAACGACTCTTGGGATCCCGATACAGTTTTTTTTCAAGAATCTCGGGAAGCCGCTTGATAAGATGCGCGCCAATAAATTTCTTGCATGCCTCATATCCCTGGTCTAAATATAACGCACCCACAAATGCTTCGAACGTGTTTGCGAGAATATACTGTCTGGCCCTCCCCATATCTTTTGCTTCACCCCGGGAAAGAAGTAAACAGGTATTAAAATCCAACTCTTCCGCCAGGTCCGCAAGCGTCCGACTGTTCACAAGTGCCGCCCGCCAGCTCGTAAGGTCTCCCTCGGGGTTCTCGTAATTTCCGTACAGATGTTCGGTAACCACCAGCTCGAGCACTGCATCGCCCAAATACTCAAGTCGTTCATTATGGTTAAGATGAAATTTAGGATGTTCGTTAAGATAGGAACGGTGCACAAACGCCTGCTCTAAAAGGTCTTTCTCGGCAAACGTAATGCCAAAGCGTTTTTCCAGTTCAGTAAGAGTTTTCATACCAAACAAATCACAAGCTCCAAACAACAAGCTCCAAACAAATCTCAATACTCAAATCTCAAATCCCAAAGTGTTTGTTGTTTTGGTCATTGGAAATTGGAATTTGTTTGGAAATTGGAAATTGGAAATTGGAAATTTAAAAACTATGTTGTTTTATCTTTTGTTTTCTCCTCACTTGCAGTTTTTGCTCCTTCTTCCATTTTCTCCTCCTTCTTATGATCTTTCATGGGCTCACCAATTTCTCTGTAAATAGTACCGAGCACCCCATTAATAAACTTACCCGATGAATCGCCCCCAAACGTCTTTGCAAGTTCAATGGCCTCGTTTATCGCAACTTTCGGAGGAACCTGCTCTCTATCCCCAAACAGGAGTTCGTAGATTCCAATGCGGAGTATATTTCTGTCGATAACGGTAATTTGTTCAATGGGCCACTCGGGAGCTGACTTTTCAATAATCTTATTAATAGGCTCAAGCTTCTCGCCTACCCCTTTAATTAAATCGTAAATAAAATCAGTCTCTTCGAGCCCGGGCCCAAATTCTTTGATATTATGGGAGATAATTTCTTCTAGTTTTCGGTCGTCCTTCCCGTTAAAGTCCCATTCATAAAGGGACTGCATCGCTATGGAACGAGCGAGGTGTCTGTTCGCCAATCTAGCTTCTTAGCTTCTTAGCTTCTTAGCTTCTTAGCTCCCGGAACCCGTAACGTCCTAGAAAGCTAGAAAGCTAGAAAGCTAGAAAGCTCGTTAACGTCTTGATAACTCTTCTGGGTCGAGGGGTCCTTGGGGAGGAACACCTCCCCCTTCCTTTCGTTGCTCTTTTTCTTTGACAGCAAGTTCCTTTTCTTTTTGTTTTTTCTCTTTCTTTGAAAGTTTTGCCAAGACGTCAATTACCGCGTTTCCTTTATAGGTACCGCAATTATAACATACCCTATGGGGCATAACGGGGGTCTTACATTTCTCACAAGAGATCAATACAACCCGTTCTAATGAATGGTGTGATCTCCTCC
>JAHCSD010000002.1:0-8680 GCA_018609185.1 Patescibacteria group bacterium | reverse complement strand
CTGTCGCGTCTTGATTTTGTGTGCCGCTTTTTTGGTACGGGCATGGTACTCGAACCCTAACACATGTTCAGAATTAGGTCAAATTTGAACGAGGAGAGAATTCTCTTCGGAAGGTTCCAATAATATCCCTTAATTCCTGAGCTTTTAGTATAAAAAGAATAAGTACATACACGCAAATTCCAACACCTATCGCACCAAGGAGCTGAAGGAAAACGCCGGAAAACGTATTCAGGTCAAAGACTGAAGAGAGTAATTGCAGCGCAACAAACACTGCTCCGCCGGAAGTCATACCTGCGAAGCTGATCCTTATAAACGAAAAAATGATTTTAAAGGGTGCGGAAAGCCCAATTCTAAAAGAAAGAAAAATAATCAGTAACAAAAAATAGACTAGTGAAGACATTGAAAACGCAACGATGAGCCCGAGAAGTGAAACGTCAGGAAGGTCCTTAAGGTCCAGAGCGTCTCTCAGAATGGTCTGAAATATATTCCCGGAAGAAAGAACCCGCACAAACCAAAAACTTAGAGCGATGTTTAAAACAACGCTCACAATAGATATCATAACAGGCGTCCTGGTATCCTGAAACGCATAAAAGGTCCTTGCCAAAAGCGGAATAAGACTTTGAGCAAAAATGCTTAGGGCAAAAATGCCGAGAGCCGCTGCGGTAAGACGGGTATCCTCCCACCCAAATTCTCCGGTTCCAAGTACCACCCGCACAATCTGCGCCCGCAGAAGGAAGAAAAAAATACTAAAAGGAACTACAAAGAATAAAATATTTCGAAATGTGTTTGAGAAACTATTTTTAAGACCGTCCAACTCGTTCCGGGAAAATCTACGCGAGAGCGCGGGGAAGGCGGCGGTTGCAAACGAAATCCCAAATATCCCAATAGGAAGATACTGAAGGTTGTTTGCGAGATTGAAAACTGCAATGCTCCCCACGCTTAGAGTTGAAGCAATGGCGGTTATCACAATAAAATTAATTTGATATACCGCAAGACCTATGGTTCTGGGAATAAACAGCCGCACCATTTTGCGAAACCCTGCGTCTGCCGTATCCCACACAAATCGAAAATGAAATCCCGAAGAGATAGTTGATGGAATCTGGATAATAACATGCAAGAGCGCTCCCAAGATAACCCCGGCAACAAGCCCAAATAATCTTTCCAGTCCCATACTTTCAAAAAGATCCGTTAACCACAAGGCTCCAATAATAATTCCTATATTATAAAAAATAGGGGCTAAAGAATAAATAAGGAATCTTCGAAAAACTTGCAGGACCCCTCCCAAGATACTCGAGAGTCCAAAAAGAAATGGGCTCAAAAACATAAACCGTGTAAGCCATATGGTAAGCGAGAGCTTATCTCCTTCAAAGCCGGGGGCCACCAAAGGAACAATCCAAGGACTCAAAAGAATGAGAACGAAGCTCAATACCACGAGCCCCAGAAGGGAAAGCGTCAAAACGTTACTCGCCAAGCGCCAGGCCGCTTTTTTGTTCTTTTCGAGATATTCGGAAAACACGGGAATAAATGCCGCTGAAACCGCACCCAGAATTAAGACGCTATACACCATATCGGGAATCCGAAACGCAGCATAATACATATCAAGCTCGTCTCCTGCGCCGAATTTTCCCGCAAGCACTCTGTCACGAAAAAGCCCGAGGATTTTACTCCCCAACGTAGAAACAGCAAGAATAAACGCTGCAAAAGTGATGGTTCTTGATCGATTATTTAATAGTGTTTTAATCATGGCAATTATTCTTGAATGATCTGTAAAACTTCTTTCGCAGAATTCTCCCAAGAAAATTTCTTGGCCTGTTCAATGCCTCGTTCACTAAATTCTTGATACAATTTCTTATCCTCGAGTAGCATCTGCATGGCATCAGCAATTTCCCCATACATGTATGGATTCACCATAATTGCGGCATCTTGGGTAACCTCGGGAAGAGAGGTTACGTGAGAAACAATCGTAGGAACCCCGCAAGCCATTGCTTCAAGCGGCGGAAACCCAAAACCTTCAAAAAAACTTGGGTACACAAATAGCTTTGCGAGATTATAGAGGTACGGCTTATCACTCTCATCTACAAATCCGGTGAACATAATGTCGCCCTGATGCGTCGACTTTTTTGCTTCTTTGAGAATGTCTTTATAAAGCCAGCCTTTCGAACCGGCTATCACTAATTTTAAGCTTTTAAGTTTGTTGGTTTCTAGATTTCTAAGTTCTTCAAACGCCTTTATTATTCCGACAATGTTTTTACGAGGCTCAATAGTTCCAAAATACAAAATAAAATCGCTGGGAAGACCATACTTCTCTTTGACTCGCTTACGTTCCGCTTCCTCGCCAGTAGGCTTAAATGAGTCGCTCACGCCCGGATACACAACCTGAATGCGCGCTGGATCTATATGGTATCGGTCCACGAGATCCGCTTTAGTCGAATCTGAAACAGCAATAATACGATCTGCCTCTTCTGCGGTTTTTCGCGGGTTCATTGATCTGTGCCAGTAACGTTTTGGAAATGAAAAAAACTCCGGGTAATACTCAAATGAAAGATCGTGAAATACCACGATTTTTTTACACTGATCCGAGACCGGGGCAATAAAAAAGTGAGGGCTTAAAAATACCTCACATCCTCCTATAAGCTTGTCGATTTTAGGGAAAGAAAAATTCCCGGTTGAGATATCAAAAAGCCTATTGGGAAAAGACGATTCTTTTACTTCTGTATTATCAAGACTCACCCACGGATGATCTAGTCGTTCCTTCTTGAGCGCATTATAAAAAAACTTGAACCTGACATCAGGCGCAAGCTCGACAAGATTTGAGATAAGGTTTGTCGTATATTCTTCAACCCCGGTACGCGCCCCGCGCGCAAGGAGACGAATGTCGATGCCTACAATCACGTAAACGAATTGTGCCAATTTGGGGAGGTTGAACTTCCCCGAGAAGTTCAACCTCCTTGCATTGATCGATCGTTTTGAAAATCCTTGTATGCTTCTTCCACAAACTCTTTTATCCGAGTTTTAAACACTTCTTTGTCAAACGTTCTCGCATGTTCTTTGATTTTGTCGCTGTCGAATGTATTCGGATCAAATTCCCGGAGGGCACGTTCTAACGATTCGGCAGTGGGTTCATTGAAAAACACTCCCGTCTCTCCTTCGCGTACGCTCTCGAGCGCCCCACCGGCATGAAACGCAATAACGGGTTTCCCGGAAGCCATAGCCTCAAGAGGTACGATTCCGAAATCTTCTTCCTGGGGGAATACCACAGCCCGAGATCCTGCATACTGTTCCCTCAATGTTTCGTCTCCCGCGGTTCCCAGAAATTCAATATTGTTTTTCGCCATCCTCTGCAACCGTTTCTTTTCGGGGCCATCTCCGATAATTTTAAGTTTCCAGCCTAACGTATTGAATACTTCGATCGCGAGATTAAAGCGTTTATAGGGAGTAAGCCTTCCCACCATGAGAAAGTAGTCTTCCGAATTACTTTCGCTCGGACTCACTTCTCCGTTAAATAGTTTAGTGTCTACCGAGGGATGAATTACCTCGGCATCTACTCCATAATATTTCTGAATTCGGGAACGCACAAAATGCGAATTGGTAAGATACGCATCGGGCCGGGTTGAGGCGTCTTTATCCCACATCCGAAGATACGTGAGCACAAACGGGGCAAACGCTTTCATAATCCTTGGCATAGGAAATTCGGAAAGATACTCGTGGCTTTTATCCCAGGCGTAGCGAAGGAGCGTATGAAGATAGCAAATATGCATAGTCGAGGGCTTGGTAATAATGCCTTTTGCAAAGCTGGCAGAGTCTGAAAGAACTACATCATACGAAGAAAAGTCAAGAGACTCCGCAGCTATCGGCATAAGCACGGGAAACACCTGATGGTATTTCCTGGAAAAAGGGATTTTCTGAAGAAAAGAAGTGCGAATGTCTTTTCCCGAAAAGGCGCCTCTCGTCAATTTTTCATCATAAAAAAGTGTATAAATGGGGGCTTCCGGGAATAGTTCAGAAAAAACTTCGAGGACCCGTTCAGCTCCCCCATATTGATTCAGATAGTCGTGTACAAGTGCTATTCTCATGCCGATTTTGCCCGCGAGTCACGCGAGCGGTTAGAAAATCGAGCACCCCGTTAGATAGAGCTCGTAAGCTTGCTCATCTAACGGGGTAAGGTTTGGCAGCCAATCGCCTGCCTCCGACAGGCTCTTGGGCCAAGCCCTTACTGACGATGTTTTCTAAATAAAAGCGTAAAAGGAGTCTTGGCGATAATTATAAGGTCAAGCACCAACGACCAGTTCTCAATATAATATGTATCGAGCCGTACTTCTTCATCAAATTCCAAATCCGACCTCCCGGAAATCTGTGGAAGGCCCGTCATTCCCGGCTTTACGTTAAAAACGCGTTTATGGTGACGGCTATAGCCGGCCACTTCTTTCGGCATGTGGGGCCTCGGACCCACGAGGCTCATCTCTCCGCGAAGCACATTAAAAAACTGAGGCAATTCATCAAGGCTTGTCCGCTCAAGCCAACGGCCTACGCGCGTCCTTCGAGGATCGTTAAGAACCTTGAATACGGGCCCCCTTCGTTGGTTAAACTCCTTGACAACTTCATCTTCAAACTTTGAGGCTTCTCCTTGGTTGTCATATTCTTCACCCGTGCAATACTCCCGCTTCATACTTCGAAATTTGTATACGTCAAAATGTCCGTCAGGCCCCACGCGTCTGTTTTTATAAATGACAGGGCCCGGGGAATCTAATTTAATAATAATCGCAATAATGGCGGCAAGGGGTGTAAAGATAATAATACCTGCTGCAGCATCCATAATGTCTAAAGCTCTTTTCACCACCCTACCCCACCCATCAAGTTTTGTGCGCTTTATTTCAACAAGGGGCACCCCGCCCAGAGCGTCGATTTCCGTGTTTGCCGTAATCGTGTGAAATATATTTGGCGCAAATCTAAAGGTAAGATTGTTCTCATGGCAAAAATTCACCAAATCTATAATTTGCTCTTTTGGATATTCAAACGAGGAAAGCATAACTTCTTCAACTTTGGGATTGGACACTGCCTTTTCTATCGCTTCCATATCAATCGTAGGAATATGCTCAAACACCCGAAGCCCAAGGCCTTTTTTATCTTCGAATTCCTGGATAATGCGTTCGCTTACCTTGTCGTCTCCCACCATCAATACCTTGTGAACCCCTAAATCAAATTTACTCACTAAAAAACTTTTAAGGAGCCTCGAGAATATTCTTCCGGAAACAACAAACAAGATGGAAAACGCCCATGCGGCAATCACAATAAAACGAGAGTTAAAAATCTCGTTTCGGAAAAACATCACGAGCACCATCGTCATTGCGCCAAGAGAAGCCGCAATCACTACCTGGAACATTTCTTCGGGAAGCTTCCGCTGTTTTATACGATAGAGACCCGAAAGCGCAAAAATGCCAATCCAAGTAACGGCGGCAAAAAGAAGCAATAAAAAATAGCGGCTTAGAGGAAGTTCTTCTTCAAAAAGTACGGGCCAAATTCCACGCATCATCGGGGTCAGACGCAAAAAATATGCAGCAAGGCCGGCTGCCGCAAGCATCAAAAAATCGAGTGGTACAAGTAATATTGCAAAAAGGAGATCGGTTTTCTTCATGCCTTTATTGTAGCGGAATTTCCGCTGAAATCAAGCAGCAAAAAAGATCTAGACTGATTCTAGATCTTTTTTGTTGCCTTAGTAAATCTGTAAGCCGAATTCTGTTCTTGTCTTTTGGACAAGTGTGATCATCTATCTGGGCCCGAGATTGCTCTCGTGGCTCATGCGAGCTACTTGTAACCCGTGTGGGCTTTGCTCTTGCACCGGGAAGGGTTTACCACCCGACCATGTTGCCATGGCCAGGAAGAAGATCTTACTCTTCTACTTTTCACCTATCGCTTCTACCACTGACTTACCCTTTAGGGATAACCCTGTGACGTTTAGCTGTATTGTCTCTGTGGCACTTTCCCTAGACTTCCCTCGCCAAAACGAAAAAAGTGAAAGAACAGGACGAGATTATATCTGGCCGTCGTTAACGGCTTCCCGTGAATTCTGCAATCGCAGAAAACGGTGTTCGGACTTTCCTCCCCTCGACTCAATGCTCCGCATCTCGCTCGGGGCAAGCACCTCAAATCCGATGATGGATATAGAGAGTTTACCCTGAGAGAGCGAAGCGAATCGAAGGGCGATCACCCGACTTACTAAGGCAATACTATAATAACATATTTAGAATGTGCAGTCAACAAAAAATCCTATCAAAGATAGGATTTTTATCCAGAAAGAGCAATGCCTCCGCTGTCGTCTATGATTATCTGAACTCCCTTAGCGTTTCTGAAAATGACTTGCCTGATTTCTTCTTTACTGTCTCCGAAGTCCAGCTCCAGTCTCTGAAAGGTAAAATGGTTAACATTCGAAAGCGTGATGAGTATATCTGAAGTTGCCCCGGGACGCGCCGCAAAAATCTGAAGCATATTGGGTAATACTTTCAAAACAACAATTGTGAGCCGCCTGTCCAGGTCTTTATCGATAATGACCCGAGACTTCTCTTGATCCTCTGAATATTTTGCACCCAGCCAATCTGCTATCTCCTTAATCTCGCAAGAATTACATTCCCGTATATCTTCAGGGTCTGAGCGCGCAAACAAATGATCTCCACTCACTAGTAGCCACCTCTCTCAAAGATCTCGAATACCCTCAGTATACACGAATCGAAAAAAAGAAAAACCCCTACGATTATAGCAGGGGTTTAAAACCATGAAAAGTCTGAATAGGGCAGCATACTGTTGAGTTTCTCGAAATAATTTGTCATTACAAGAACACCCAAAAAGACAAGAAATGATCCGGTGAACACTTCGATGATTCTGGTGTATTTCTTAAGTTTCTTAAAGAGCCCAAGGATTCGCTCGATAAAGAATGCACTTATGAGAAACGGGATTCCAAGACCCAACGAAAATACCGAAAGAAGTAATGCGCCTTTAAAGGCGGTGTCTGATTGATACGCAAATGTCAGTATCGCGCCAAGCACGGGTCCAATACACGGAGTCCACGCCAGTGCAAAGGCGATTCCTACGAACAGACTTCGGAAATAGCTCACTTTCTTTCCTGCGAAATCCGGAATTCTCCACTCGCGCATGAGAAACGGAATCTTAAGAATCCCTATCATGAAAAGACCAAACACGATGAGCAAACCACCAAAGACATACCGAAGGAATGTGATCTTGTCGGTAACGACAAATCCTACAAAACCGACTGAAGCCCCCAGAACCACAAACACCAAAGAAAAGCCAAGGACGAAAAATAATGCATGTCTCACAACCTTCAAACGATCTTGGCTCTTCGACTCGCTAAAAGAAATGCCGCTTATATATCCAAGATAGGCAGGAATAAGCGGCAATACACACGGAGTAAAAAAAAGCAGAAACCCTGCAACAAATGCAGCAATTATACTTACATTATTATCAAACATAACTCACCACCATCCACCGGATAATTATTCTGACAGAAGTCGCTCAATCTCTACATTAAATCCTGGTAGATACCAGTCTCGAGACCCAAACAACACATGAACGATAACTCCATTTTTATCAAGGATAAATGTTGCGGGGAGCCCTGGTATATGATACGTTCTGTCTATTTCTCCCGAGGCATCTACAACCGAAGGAAAGGTAAGGCCTTTGTTTCGCATGTAGTTTACCAATTTCTCTCTTGTTTCGTTTCGACTAAGACTATTTACACCAAGGATCACAAAATCCTTATCTCGGTATCGCTCGTAAAGCGCTTGAAGAGACGGCATCTCTTTATCACACGCAGGGCACCAGCTTGCCCAAAAATTTATGAGCACGACTTTCCCGCGAAGATCCGAAAGTTTTGTAGCAGTGAAGGTCGGATCATTAACCGTTTCAACAAAAACGAAATCGGGTGCAAGATCCCCTTGCATCACACCGACTTTAGGGCCGTCATCTACTGGAGTTGGAATAGGCGTCTCCATTACCTGTGGCTCATTCGATCCTCCCCCACAGGCGGCAAACACACCAATGGCCAACATACCAAAAACAACCAAACATGTTAATCTCTTCATTCGAGTACCTCCTGTATAGTTTGTCAAATAACAAGGCATGCCCCGTGGTACAACTTAGAATCAAGGTTGTACTATTCGGGGTTACAGCCCACCGTAACAGAAGTGGATAAAAAAGGCAAGGCGCTACACAAAAATAAACGGCTAATTTGGCCAAATTAGCCGTTTATTTTTGCTTATTTATTCTAGAATAGTTTCGACGCCTCTTGGTCCAATGCTTGATTAACGAGCCGGTCTGCTTCTTTGTTTTCCTCTCGCCGTACATGGGTAAATCGCACTCCTCTAAAATCAACTTTAAGATTCCAGGTTTCGATAAATAATTTTGCGATGTGGTCTTCTTTTATTTTGTATTTCCCGTTCAATTGACTCACAAGGAGTTCACTATCTGACCGTACTTCAACTTCAGTTTGCTTGGTATTCTTTTTCCCAATCAAAAGTTTTAATTTCTTCAGCGCAAAAATAACTGCCTGATATTCTGCTTCGTTGTTTGTTTTTTCTCCGAGATACTCGCCGTATCTTTTTAAAATATTTTCGTTACCATCGCAAATAACCACGCCCAGTGCCGCAGACCCGGGGTTTCCTCTTGAACCCCA
>JAHCSD010000029.1 GCA_018609185.1 Patescibacteria group bacterium | reverse complement strand
GGGAGGCGGCAAGGGCGCCGTTGACCATTACGTGGCCCTCGTAAAACCAGGAACCATTCTTTTTGAAATTGACGGAATTCCGGAAGAGGTGGCAAAAGAGGCAATGCGCAAGGCCGGCCACAAGCTGCCCGTGCCAACCAAATTCATTAAACGCCCATGAAAGCAAAGGAATTAAAACAGAAATCAGATTCAGAGCTTAAAAAACTTTATGCGGATACTCAAAAAAAATTATTCGAAGGGCGTTTTAATTTGGAATCGGGAAAAGTAAAGAATGTAAGCAGTTTTAAAGAATATAAACGAGACATTGCTCGAATACTGACACTGTTAAGAGAACGGGAGGAAGACAATAAACATAAGTCGTAGTTTTCAATTTCTAACCCGAAAAGTCCCGTGGGGGACCTCGGGTCACCTCTACGGGATTCTCAATTTTCAATTTCCAGACAGTTTGGAAATTTAGATTCTGTTTAATACCTGAGTTTTATGGAGAAAACAACTGGCCAATCTAAAAAGATCAGACGCCACATGGAGGGTATTGTGGTTTCAGACCGTATGCAAAAAACGGTTGTGGTTGCAGTTACGCGCATAAAAGAACACCCCAAGTACAAGAAGCGCTTTAGGGTTACCAAGAAATATAAGGCTCATGACGAAAGCGACGAACACAAAATGGGGGACAAAGTGGTGATAGAAGAGTCGAGGCCGTTATCAAGGAGTAAGAGATGGGTTGTAATTTCATGATTCAGGTAGAAACAAAACTTAAGGTAGCCGATAATAGTGGTGCAAAGATGATTAAATGCATCAAGGTCCTGGGCGGAAGCCGTAGGCGATATGCCGAATTAGGAGATATTATTACCGCTTCCGTGAAAGAAGCAGAGCCGAGAAAAGCGGTAAAGAAGAAAGATGTTGTGAGGGCGGTTATCGTAAGACAAAGAAAGCCCTATCGAAGGAAGGACGGTTCTTACATTCGTTTTAGTGAAAACGCAGCGGTAATTCTTGATGGTAAGAACCCAAAGGGAGGGAGGATTTTTGGGCCCATTCCACGTGAGCTTCGCGAGAAGGGGTTTAATAAAATCATCACGCTTGCCCCCGAGGTGCTTTAACTAGTGATTAGTGGTCAGTGATTAGTGATTAGTTCACTAGCCACTAGCCACTAGCCACTAGCCACTAGTTTTGAAGATTAAAACAGGTGATCAAGTGTTAATACTATCCGGAAAAGACCGTACCAAAAAGAGTAAGGTTATTAAGGCGTTTCCGCGTGAAAACCGGATTATTGTTGAGGGGGTTAATATAAAAAAGAAACACCAAAGACCCAAAAAGGCGGGGCAAAAAGGAGAACGTATCGAAATTGCGGCTCCGTTCCCCATGTCTACTGTAAAGCTGATATGCCCGAAATGTGGGAAGCCTACACGAGTGGGGTACACGCGTAAAGGTGAGAAGAGGTATAGGAGGTGTATGAAGTGTAAGGGGGAGTTTGAGTAAGGGCTTTCTCTAAATTTTCGAGCGAAGCGAAGAAAATTTAGGAAGAAAACCTTACCCCGTTAGATAGAGCTCGCAAGCTCGCTCATCTAACGGGGTGCTCGATTTTCTAACCACTCGCGTGACTCGCGGGCAAAATCGGCATGAACTTGCAAGAACAATATAAAAAAGAAGTAATTCCGAAAATGAAGGAAGTATTTGGCTATACGAATAATCTTGCGGTTCCCAAAATTGAAAAAGTTGTCGTAAATATAGGGATAGGCAAGCATACGGACAATAAAGACATGGTCGAGACGATCGAAAAATATATAACGGCAATCACGGGCCAAAAACCCATTCCCACTCGTGCAAGGAAGGCCATTGCGGCGTTTAAGACACGAGAGGGTCTCCACATAGGTTTTTGTGCGACGCTTCGTGGAAAACGCATGTATGATTTCCTGGAACGACTCATTAAGATCGCCCTTCCCCGTTCGCGGGATTTTCGAGGGCTTGATCCGAAATCCGTCGATTCATTTGGGAATCTGACTATTGGCATACGGGAACACATTATTTTTCCGGAGATGATTCAGGAAGATATTAAACACATTTTAAGCTTTGAGGTTACCGTGGTAACTAGCGCCAAAGAGAAAAAAGAGGCGGATGAGCTGTTCCGCCTCATGGGTTTTCCTTTAAGGGCTTTGTCCAAGAAGCCAAGCCCGTAGGCGAAGGCTGATTGGTAACAAAACCTTACCCCGTTAGATGAGCGAGCTTGCGAGCTCTATCTAACGGGGTGCTCAATTTTGTAACCGTTCGTGCACCTCACGGACAAAAGTGGCATGACCAGAGAAGCCCTTATCGCAAAATCAAAGAAAAAGCCGAAATATACCACACGCATTGTCCGTCGTTGTTTTCGGTGTGGAAGGAGGAGGGGGTATATGCGAGATTTTGATTTATGTCGTATATGCTTTCGAGAAATGGCGAGACAGGGAGAGTTGCCGGGGGTGAAGAAGTCGTCGTGGTAAGGGCTTTGTCCCCGCCACAACTTCGTAGATGTTGGCGGGGTGCTCAATTTTGTAACCGTTCGTGACCTCACGGACAAAAGTGGCATGAATTACCCCGTTTCTGACACCTTAACCAGAATAAAAAATGCATATCAGGCTCGTCACACACGGGTAGTTATTCCTTTTTCCCGATTTAGGCTTAATTTTGTTACCATTCTTAAAAATAAATCTTATGTTGCAGATGTTGAAGAAAAGGGAAGGGCCACGAAAAAATATATACATATTACGCTTTTGTATCCCGAGGACAAGGTTCCCGCGATGACTGATTTTAAAACGATAAGCAAACCTTCCCAAAGAATATATGCTCCCGTAAAGGATGTTACCAGGAGCAGAAGAGGCGGAATAGTTATTATTTCTACCTCACGCGGCCTCATGACAGGAGAAGAGGTGAGAAAGATGAAGGTGGGAGGGGAGGTTCTTTGTGAGATCTGGTAAAGCGACCGTATGGGAGTAGGCCTTGAAAAGACGCAGTCGATTTCCCCAGCGTCCAGAGGCGAGGCGTTTCTGCGCAGCCGAGCCGAGCTCGGCAAGTCAGAACGCCCCCTCTCAGGAAATCGCCGCTCTGTACTCGCCCTCGCTCTCTCGCTTCGTCGAGTCTGACTCGACTTCGCTCGAACCATGCCCGCTTCGGGCTCCGTAAGCTTTTCAACGCCCACATCAGAAGCTCTTAGTGAGGAGAGAAGAACTTTACGTAAAGTTTTACGTAAAAAAAAGTGCCACGTGATAAGGGCCACGTGGCAAGCCCCTGATATTTAGTTGTTAGGCGACCATGCCAAGGTCAAGAGCATTAAGGGTTTATGACAATCGCCGGTCCCTCAATGCCCGCCTCCTTGAGAAGACATAGCTCGCATGTGCCGTCTTCGGCATTAGTGAAGTCGTAGTAGTCGTCATCGGGGGTACAGACGTACTCTCGCTGACACACTTTGCACTTCACTTGCTGACCACCGAGAAACGGTCGCTCGGTTTGCTTTTCCATCCTTTTCTCCTTACTGCGATACTACTGGATGTTTGCCGTGAGCTTGTTTAGCAGTCTCAGAGGTGGAAGACACCAAATTACTGTTTACTCTGGCAGCCTCCAAAATTCAGGGCAGAGTGTAAAAATTACGGTTACCAAAGCGTTGCTAGACGTTCCTCACTATCCCCATTATAGCATATTTTAATAAATTTGTCAAATGAATTCTGTTAAAGACGCACTTATTAGGGAAATTCTGGAACACAAGCTCATTGTGCTGGTGTTGGTTTTGGTTGTGTTGCTACTAGCAACAATGTTTGTATTCGGTTTTGCACTGTCTTATATACATTCTCAAGTGAATACGCCTCTTGCGCGCGAATGTGAAGATGTGAAGTTTACGGTACAAGAAGGAGAAGGAGCAAAACAGATCGCGCAAAATCTTGAAGAAGCGGGTCTTATACACGATGATTTTTATTTCATGTATTATGTCAGTATTGTAGGAACATCAAAAAATCTTCAGGCAGGGGACTATATCCTTGCTTCATGCATGAGTATTCAAGAGATTGCAGACACCATTATACAGGGAAAGGAGTCAAACGAAGTGGCCCTTACCTTTCCCGAAGGATTTGGTCTTAAAGAAATTGAGGATAGACTTAAAGAGGCAAATAGCGAATGGCAAATGGCAAATAGCACCGTGGGGGACCATAAGGCGCACTATGCCTTCTTCCGAGACGCGCCAGCTGGAGCGAGTCTGGAAGGATATTTATTCCCTGATACGTATTTCTTCGATAAAGACGGAAATGCCAAAGATGTCATACAAAAGATGCTTGAGAATTTCGATTCAAAACTCACGGGAGATTTACGGAATGAAATAGAACGTCAGGGTAAAACCATTTTTGAGATAATCACCGCTGCCTCGTTAATAGAAAAGGAAGTACGCGGTTCCCAAGACAAAAAAATCGTTTCAGGAATTATCTGGAAAAGACTGGAGCTGGGAATGCCGCTTCAGATTGACGCCACCGTCACGTATATAAAATCATCAATCATCAATCATCAACCATCAACAAAGATTACGTTTCAAGATTTAGAAATAGACTCTCCATACAATACGTATAAGTATAAAGGCCTCCCGCCTGGGCCTATCTCGAATCCCGGGTTTGAAAGCATTCGCGCGGCAATATACGCGCAGGAGACCGACTATCTCTACTACCTCTCAAAGCCCGACGGAGAAACCGTCTTTAGTAAAACCCTTTCTGAACATAATCAAGCTAAGTTTAAATATCTCAAATAATGATAGTAACAGTACTGCACCGCATTATTAGAAATCCTCCTCTTGTTATTTTCTTGTCTTACATGTCCCTTACTTTTCTGGGGGCGGTATTGCTTTCTTTCGATATCTCGCATATTAATAAGGGGGCTTTTTCTTTTATTGATGCATTCTTTACTTCTGCGTCAGCCGTTACGGTCACGGGGCTTATCGTGAAAGATACTTCGCAATTTACTCTGTTCGGGCACTGGGTTATCCTGGCTCTTTTTCAGCTCGGAGGAGTGGGTATCATGATGTCGTTTGCATTCTTGTTTGTTCTTTTCAAAAAACACCTCAAATTACCGACCCAAAAAATGATGAAAGAAGTTCTTGATGCAGATGTGGTAAGCGAGGTGATTCACATTATCAAATTCGTTGTGCTGGTGAGTTTCGTAGCAGAGCTTATTGGCGCAGCACTCTTTTTTATTCGGTTCAAGCAGGAACACTCGTTTTTTATGGCAACATTTTATTCATTGTTTCATTCAGTAAGCGTGTTTGTGGGTGCGGGTTTTACTCTTTATAGTGATAATTTTGTACGATTCCAGGACGACTTGTTTGTAAATATAGTGACCATGTCTCTTATTGTGGTGGGAAGTCTTGGGTTTATTGTGTATCTTTCGATCAGGACAAGATTTATTGCTCTTGTAACCGGGGTAAGGCCATTAAGAAAAGTGGATATGAGTTCCAAGATTATTCTTTTGATGACAATTCTATTCTTATTCGGCGGGGCGGCTGTTTTATTTTTACTTGAGGCAAACAACCTTAACCATCTTGATACAGAAGATCTTCTACTCGTTTCTAGTTTTCAATCAGTAAGCGTCCGCATCGCCGGTTTTAATACCATTGATATTGGAGACTTCACACCGGCTTCTAGGCTTCTGCTTACCATACTTATGTTTATCGGGGGCGCCCCCGGATCTGTGGCTGGAGGAGTTAAGCTCACAACCATTTTTCTCATTTTTGTTGCTGTCTATGCCTTTTTCCGTGAGAAAAAAGAAGTAGTAATTTGGGGAAGGTCCATTATGCCTGAGAATATTTTTAAAGCCTTTTCAATTGTGTTAGTTTCTTTATTTGGATTAATGATAATGCAGTTTACGTTGCTACTCGCGGAAACGTTTGATTTCGACATACTTCTTTTTGAGTTGGTTTCAGCATTTGGGAATTCTGGTCTAAGCCTGGGGTTTCCTTCGCAGTTTTCTGACACAGGGAAAATCACTCTAGTTATTTCAATGTTTTTCGGAAGGCTAGGTCCTCTGGTGATCTTCTATTTGCTAAGTAAGCGAGAATCTGTTAGTTTAGTTAGGTATCCAAAAGAGAGAGTGATTATCGGATAATCTTAAGGAGGTTGAATCTCCAGATATAGAACATTTATGCATAAACGTACGTATGCCATCATAGGTCTTAATACGTTTGGGAATCGAATTCTTGAGGTGTTAGCCGAGAAAGAGTGTTCGGTTATTGCCATTGATTTGAGCGAACAAAACCTTGAGAAATGTAAAGACATTGCAGGGGTTACTGCGGTTGCGCTTAATGCAACAGATGAGGAGGCTTTGAGAAAGGTGGGCGTTGATGGAGTTGATGTTGCGGTGGTTGCGTTCGGAAGCGATATTGCAGCAAGCATCCTCGTCACCACCATTTTGAAAAGCATTGGGGTTCCTGAAATAGTAGCGCGGGCGATACATCACGAGCACGTAAAGGCGTTAAAGCGCGTAGGGGCAACACGCGTGGTTTTCCCCGAAGAAGACGTAGCAGAACGCGTTGGGCATAGCATTATTACTTCGGGAGTGCGGGAGTTTATCGAAATGGCTGCAAATTTTGACGTGGTCCTGATAGATGTTCCTAAGGGTCTTGTAGGAAAGACACTAAAAAAACTGAAGTTTAATGAGAGTTTTGGGATTAACGTTATTGCCGTAAAACATCGTCTCATTGATGATGAGGGTACGGTAAAGGAAGAAGGGATTGCAGAACTCGCTCGGGAAGATTATGTGTTACGCAAGAAAGATATTCTTGTTGTTGCGGGAGACGAGAAGAATATTGAGAAGCTGGAAGAAGAGATGGCAAAGTTGAACGGATCCTGAGAGGCCTCCCGTAGAGGCCTTGAAAAGACATGGTCGAAATCCCCAGCGAGGATTTCACCATTCTTCTCTCGGCGCTGCTCGTCGAGCTTCGCTCGACACCATGCCCGCAGCGCCTCCGAGACGCTTTTCAAAACCTCTACGGGAGGCCTCTTTGTCCGTTTGGGAAGAAGGGGAGAGAAGGGGTTGACGGGTACTCTAAATTAATCTAATATTAAGTAGTTGATCGTCCGGCACCTTTCTTGAAAGATGCTGGATAAAATTTCCACAGACAGTGAGTGCCCGTAGGGCTTAATTTCTCACCGAGGAAAATGTTCTGTTTTTTGTCTGTGGGATCTCACGGATATTTTTTATGGCCATAACAAGACAAAAGAAAGAAGAGGTAGTCGCCGATTTAAAAGAAAAGCTTTCCAAGGCGAAGATTTTGCTTTTTACTGATTATCGGGGGCTCAAGGTTAAAGATATGAACGCGTTTCGAAAGAATCTACGGAAAGAAGGTGTTGATTTTCAAGTGGTAAAGAAGACGCTTCTTAAAAGAGTTTTCGATGAGATAAAACTTCCACTTGAGGTAGATTCTCTTGAAGGACAAATTGCTCTTGCGTTTGGATACGAAGACGAAATGAAAGTACCGGGGCTTTTGTATAAGTTTTCTAAAGAGTCAGGAAAGCTTAAGATACTGAGCGGAGTTCTTGAGGGAAAAGAAATCTCAAAAGATGAAGTCATCACGCTTGCAAAGCTACCCTCACGCGAAGAACTCCT
>JAHCSD010000028.1 GCA_018609185.1 Patescibacteria group bacterium | reverse complement strand
TGCTTTGATACCGGTATGAAGGGGGCTTGAAACTGGTTCTCGCTCAATAACACCCGGGGCAATCTTCTCTACCGGATAAAATGTTTCTGCTTGAATCGGTCCCTTACCGTCAATCGGCTCACCCAGCGCATTCACTACTCTTCCCAGAAGCTGCTCTCCAACAGGAACAGAAAGCACTTTTCCGGTTGACTTCACCGTATCTCCTTCTTTGATTTTTTCGTAGTCTCCCAATATAACAGCACCCACCTTGTCTTCCTCAAGGTTAAGTGCAAGACCAAAGATCCCACCGGGAAACTCCAACATTTCTGATGCCATAACTTCCGAAAGCCCGGAAATCTCGCAGACGCCATCCGCAACCTTAATAACTTCGCCCACATGCGAAACTTCCGCCGTGGGCTCAACCGCAGAAATCTGTTCTTTAAGTTTTTGTATTATTAGGTCTTTATCTCTTGACATATTAAAATTAGTTTGCTATACTGAAATAGTTGTTTGAAAATTGAAGGAGGCCAAGCCGAGATGAAACTTAAACTTGAGCTAAAGCTTCCGGAGATCTATAGCCCGGATCTTCGTATGCTTATCGGATTTATCATAGTTTTTATCGGAATAAGTTTATTTGGCCTATTAGTCGCCGGCTTAGCTGCATTTTGGCTATTAGTAAATCCTGCATTAGTTGGTTTTATAACAGCCATCTTTTTATTGATCACTTGTGTTTTTGGCGGTGCGTATGTAGGAGAAAAACTTTTTGCTCCGGGAAGAAAAGACGTAAAAAAGAAACAGAAGGAGGGAGAAAGTGCTTGATGCGCTTATTCTGGGTATCCTTACGATTGCGTTTTTCGTGATCGGTTGGTGGATGGTGAAAAGTCCAAGTAAACGTGATGACTTCCCTGGCATCTTCCTTATGATTGCCAGCTTTGCCCTCGCCCTTGCAACATTAGGAAAACTGGTAAGTAATAGTTAAACGAGGAAGATAAGCCAAACTTTCTAGGAAAGTTTGGCTTTTAAATTCTCCAAAGTGCTTTTGATACTCCCGTCTATTAATGTGTCGGCTATTCGAATTTTGACTCCACCAACGAGCGATTTATCAATTTTCTTTTCTATGTCTCCGAGTTTTCGTAACTCCTCTTTCATTTCTCCCGAAAGTTGCCGAGCACTCGTAACATAGACCCTCTTAACTCCCTGGTTCCGATATTCCTCAATTATTTTATCGGCTAATCTTAAATCATTGCTCTTCTTCAACAAATCTGCGAAGGCCCCGATCGCTTTTTCCGTGTCTTCCTCACCCACCTCCTCAAGAAGTTGGTCAAGTATTTCTGCGTATTGTTTTGGTGTTGTCATGTATGAGTAAGTTACTGAGAGGCTTTGAAAAGCTTACGGAGGCCGAAGCGGGCATGGTTCCGCCGAAGGCGGAGAGCGAGGCCGAGTACAGAGCGGCGAAATCCACGCTGGGGATTTCGACCGCGTCTTTTCAGGGCCTCTCAGTAACTTACGACTCTATTTTCGTCAAAACTTCCTTCACCAACTCTCTATCCTTTTCTTCGTCCAGCTTCTCTTTAACTATTTTTTCCGTAGCCAAAATAACAAGCTCGGCGATATCCCCCCGAGCCTCATCTACCAGTTTTTGTTTTTCACGTTCGATTGATATCTTCGCTTCTTCGAGAATTTTTTCAGATTCTTTTTTTGTTGCATTAATGATCTCGGTTTTACGCGACTCTGCAATCTCTTTTGCTTCACCTAAAATCTCTTCTGCTTTTTGATTCGCATTCTTTAAAATATCTTCGCGTTTCTCTTTAATTTCAGTAAGTTCTTTTTCGATTCTCTCCGCATCTTTCAGGCTTTTCTCAATTTTTTGTCTACGCGCTTCAAGCAACCCAAGAATGGGCTTCAAAAGAAACTTCTTGAGCAAGAAAAAAAGTATGGCAAAATTAATAATCTGCGCGATTAGTAGTTTCCAATCGATACCTAATTGGCGAATCAACTCTTGCACGTTCTTGCCATTATTGCCCAGGAGGGCAAGTGGTAACGCAGCCTGAATGGCTGCAATAATGAGCACCCAGCACCTTTTTCAGAATACGATATCAGTATCTCACCGGTAGTAAGCCACGGGTTGTTCTTTCTAAGCAAAACCATATCCTCAAAAAGGTGCTGGGTTTAGGTTTTGTAACCAATCGCCCGCCCTTGGCGGGCTCTCGGACAAAATCCTAAACAAACTTAATAATCAACGCGACGACAAGCGCATAGATCGCGATTGCTTCGGCAAAGGCAATCGCCAGAATCATGGCCGTCTGGATCTTGGCAGCCGCTTCGGGATTTCTCCCGATAGCTTCCATTGCTTTTCCCGCAAGCATGCCAATCGCAAGCGCGGGCCCAATCGCCCCAATGCCCATGACAAGCGCGGGCGCAAGGGATTTTATTGTTTCTGCATCCATTTTTTCTAGCTTCTTAGCTTCTTAGCTTCTTAGCTTCTTAGGTAACGGTGTTTTCGTTCGTTCCTAGAAAGCTAGAGCCTAGAAAGCTAGAAAGCTCGTTAATGACTTGATGTTGCTATTTTCAAAAATACTAATGTCAACATGGAAAACACAAGCGCCTGAACAAATCCGACAAATAGTTCAAGCGCAAGGAACGGGAGAGGAACAATTACAGGGGCAAGTACTCCGATTACAATCAGTAATACCTCTCCTGCAAAAATATTCCCAAAGAGTCGAAACGAGAAGGAAATGAGCTTAGCAACCTCGCTTATAAGTTCTAACAAACCCACGAAAAAGTCAACAGGAGACTTAAACGAAATGTAGCGGGAGCCATATTTGAGAAAACCGACTGCCGCAATACCTGAAAATTGAGTGAAGAAAACTGAGATAAGAGCGAGTGCAAGAGTAAAATTAAGATCGCTCGAGGGAGACCGTAAAAAAGAAAGAAGCACCCTTTCTTGATGCCCATCCACTTCAACTTCTTCAAATATACCAATCGAGCCCAGTCCTGGCAAGACCTCAAGCCAGTTAGAAATAATAATCAGGAGAAAGAACGTGATTACGATTGGGAAGAATTTTAACGCGTCTTTTCTTGACCCCAGGATAGGTTCAATGAAATCAAGCCCCGCTTCAATAAGTGCTTCAGCAAAATTTTGAACCCCCCGAGGAACAGATTCCAGTCTTCGAGAAGCCATAAATGCGAAGCTCAAAATCATGGCCATTGCGACCCAGGTCATAAGTAATGTGTTTGTCACGGGAAAGCTTAATATATTGAAAAGATGTTCTGGGGCAAGAGTTATGTGCATTGCTTTTACTTCGTAAAAGAAAACCTAAATTCGAATATCGAAACTCGAAACAAATTCGAAATTCGAATGTTCAAAATCCAAAATACGTTTCGGTCATTTGAATTTCGGTCATTTGATATTGTTTCGGATTTCGGATTTCGTGCTTCGGATTTCAGGAAAGTAATTTTATTACTTTACGGTACACCATCCAGCTCGTGAGTAAAATTGACGTTAAAATTCCCACAAGCAAAAAAATGGGCGAAGTGCCAAGATATTTATCGAGAAAGCTCCCCCCAATCGCAAACACGACAAGGGGGATAGCAATCATGTACCCCAGCTCCCATGCAAGCCCCAAGGCCGACCACGTATTTTCTTTATCGTTCTTAGACATTCAGGCTTATTATAGAGAAACTCCCTAATTATGCAAGAACCAATGTTTGGAACTTGTTCGAAACTCGGTTTCGAACATTATTGAAATCAAAAAAGCGGACTGTTGAGTCCGCTTTAACTACACCCACTTGATCACAAGGGATCATAGAAGGGATCACAAGATCTGTCGTCCGCCTCATCAACAAGAAAATAGTCTTGTCCTTCCACGCTTACGCTTTGAAGGATATAGCAGTTACCCGGAACAAGCTCTACCTCGGGATAATTAATGGTATTTTGGTTCGTACCTTCAATCAAGTCAGCATTGTTCAAAATATCTTCTTCCACTATTTTCCTGATAACAAAGTCGTTGTCTAAAAGGGCCCTAACGTTTTCCGAGGGATCGGGGTAGGTGTAGGTACCACCCGTTTCTCCCAACACAACAAATATATGCTCATTATCACCCGAGTAATCAGTTCCGACGTCCTTGAAGCCGACATACCGCGCTGTCTGTCTTTCAGAAACATACGGCATGTCGATGGGCCGACCGTGTTCTGCTGACAACCTCTCAAGAAACACCCCGCCGAATATGAACATCCAGAAAGCGAAAAAAATGAGAATAAGACCAACCACACCAAGGATATGTTCCCTGGCGACACCCCAGCCGAAAAGATAACATCCGATCGCTAAAATCGGAATTCCCAGACCAAGCAGCACGGCAATACCGATAATCGTTCCGTCCATTTTCGCACCTCCTAATGTTGAGTTTACGAAACATTAGCCCTGAGCGCAGTCGAAGGGCTTCCTCTTTTTTCTCAACGAACCACAACAGCCAATGTTAGCATGTCATTGAAACTATGTCAAGCTTATGCTACCATTGTGCCGTGATGAAACTATCAAACAAGTTAAAAGCTGTGCCAAAATCTCCGGGTGTCTACTTCCTTAAAAATTCAAAAGGAAAGGTTATTTATATTGGAAAAGCGAGAAACTTGAAAAACCGCGTGCGGTCGTATTTCCAACCATATTCTGGATTTAGTGGCCTGCGGGCAAATTTGACGGATGAAATAACAAATATTGATTGGCAAGAAACAGACTCCGAGGTAGAGGCTTTACTGCTTGAGTCGCGTCTCATCAAAAAACTGAAGCCCCGTTACAATATTTTAATGCGGGATGATAAGAATTACTCGTTTGTGGTATTCACCAAGCCCCGTAAAACTTCGCCACGGGGCAAGGAAGAATTTCCAAGGATTTTCACCACACACCAGCCCAAAGACGATGCATCAGAATACCTTGGACCATTTACCGATGCAGGAGCACTAAAAAAGGTGTTACGAATACTCCGCGGGATATTCCCCTACTATATAATCAAAAAACACCCGAGAAATAAATGCACCTATTGCCACATTGGACTTTGCCCGGGGCCGAATCCCAGTAAAACAAATTATAAAAAAAATATTCAAAATATAAAGAATATATTAAAAGGGAAACGGACTTCACTCATTAAAAAGCTGGGAAAACAGATGAGACAACTTGTAAAGAAAGAACAATTTGAAAAAGCCGCAGAACTTCGAGATAAAATCGAGGCGCTCGCACGCGTCTTCGAACATGCAACTGTTTTATCCCCGGACAATATTATACGTACTTACGGCCGTAAGTACGAACATGAACGAGGTTTAACCTCGTTCATGAAATTATTGAGAAAACATCTTGGAATTAAATTATCGCCAAACAAAGAAATCCGTATCGAAGGGTACGATATCTCAAATATCCAAGGGGCATATGCGACTGGTTCGATGGTTGTTTTCACATTGAGGGGGTCTGACCCCCTCAAATCTGCGCCCGACAAGAAGGAGTATAGAAAATTTCGAATTAAAACCGTAAAAGGTGCGAATGATGTAGCGATGATGAAGGAAGTCTTGAGACGGCGATTTAAAAATACTGATTGGCCCATGCCCGATCTAATACTTGTTGATGGCGGTAAAGCACAGCTGAATGCTACGCTGTATGCAGCTCAGCAGGGACTGTCCCTCCTAGGAGGGACAGTCCCTGCGGTAATCGCCTTGGCAAAACGAGAAGAAGAAATTTATGTACCCACTAAATTAAAACCGATCAAACTTCCCAAGGCATCTCCCCTCCTCTTACTTCTCATGCACGTCCGCGACGAAGCCCATCGATTTGCAATTGGGTATTACCGTGGATTACATAGACAAACCTACCAAAAGGAAAATTGAGTTAGGCAGAGTTTTGTGATAAGATAACTTAATGTCACTCATCGTTCACCTTTTATCCAACTCCCTTGCAATATATGTTGCAGCGCGCTTGGTACCCGAGATTACGTTTACCGGTGACTTGAAAATACTTTTAATGGCGGGGGTGGCAATGGGTTTGATCAATTTCTTCGCGAAGCCCATCCTGAAACTCATTACTTTTCCTCTTATCCTGTTAAGCCTTGGCCTCTTCACGATTGTCATAAACATGCTTCTTCTCTGGGTGGTTGATCTCCTGATTACCGAGCTTGTTATCCAGGGAATCCTTGCATTATTCCTGGGAACGATTATTATAAGCGTTGTCAACGCTGTTGCTTCATTATTAATAAGACCTCTTGCGAAATAATTTTTCGTAACGAAACGGTAAGATTTCGAGCGAAAATCGTGAAACGCGAGGAAGCGTATACAGAGTATACGATGACGAGCGGTGAATGATTTGCAGCCGAAATCTGAACGTTGCAGTAGAAAGGATTTTTTGCAAGAGGTCTATACAACACAAGCCAAACTGATTACTCTATGGACACTATCAAACAATTGCTTCCCTATATTCAAATTATGATCTCGGTACTCCTTATTGTTTCTATCTTGCTCCAGCAGAAAGGGGCAGGAGGGGGACTGGGGGGGGCATTTGGAGGTGGGGGTGGCGGAGGCGGAAATGTCTATGCCACCAAGCGCGGCCTTGAGAAAATACTGTTTCGCGCATCTGTTGTGCTTGCTACTCTTTTTATTCTTGCAGCGTTTCTCAATATTCTAATCTAGGGCTCTAGGACTCGAACAGAATCCTACACTCCAACATTCATCAGCAGCTTTCTCCAAAACGTGGCGGCTCACATCGACAAGGTTCTCAAACGGGGCAGCCGCACTGAAAGATATTTCAAACTTTTCTGGGGCGTGCTCACTATGCGAGAACGTTATTTTTTCGTATTGTTAGGAACTCTCTTTATCGTCTCTTTTGTTTTTGTACTGGGGCAGGTATGGATCTCACAAACAAATGCCTTACCCGAATACGGTGGCACGTATCGCGAAGGCATTGTGGGAAGCCCCCGCTTTATAAACCCGCTTCTTGCCCAAACCAATGATGCAGACAGAGACCTTGCCCAACTTGTTTTCTCGGGCCTCATGAGATATACCAGAAGCGGCGAGCTTTCGCCTTCTCTTGCAGAATCGTTTGAAATTAAAGAAGACGGAAAAACCTATGAATTTGTACTGCGTGAGAATCTTTTTTGGCACGATGAGGAACCCTTAACTACCGAAGATATTGCCTTTACCATCAAGCTCCTTCAGGATCCCGAATACCAAAGCCCCCTCCGAGTAAACTGGCAAGGAGTCGAAGTAAATGTAATTGACGAACGAAGGATCCAGCTCATCCTTAAGGGACCCTATGCGCCGTTCCTTGAAACCACTACCATGGGCATCCTCCCGAAACACGTCTGGGAAGATGTAACTGCGCAAAATTTTGCTTTGGCGGAGGCAAATCTCAAGCCCATCGGTTCAGGCCCTTTTCAACTACAAAAATTTAAAAAAGATCGCTTCGGCGAAATTAAAGAAGTAAAGCTTATCGCAAACCCCAATTTTCATCTGGGACGCCCCTTTGTTAAGGAGTTCATTTTCAAATTTTATCCCCATGAA
Source organism: Patescibacteria group bacterium (assembly GCA_018609185.1). Taxonomy (GTDB): domain Bacteria; phylum Patescibacteriota; class Minisyncoccia; order JAHCSD01; family JAHCSD01; genus JAHCSD01. Next base: position 189 of record JAHCSD010000028.1, on the reverse strand, counting down.
GACGATATGATTCGCGCGTTTAAGGGAAGAGAAATTGACGGGATGGCGAGTGTTTCTGCAGGAAACATTGAAATAATACGAAACGAAAAAAGAATCGACCTCAAACGAATATTTATTCCCAGATATTTCGCGGTCTTTTTCAATCAAACACAGTCAAAGGCGATTTCAGACATACACGTGAGAACCGCG
>JAHCSD010000027.1 GCA_018609185.1 Patescibacteria group bacterium | reverse complement strand
GACGGGTGGTTGTACACCGGGGACGTCGGCTATATGGATGAAGACGGCTACCTCTTTCTCGTGGATCGCAAAAAAGACATGATTGAGATCAAAGGATCAGGTCTTAAGGTGTACCCAAGCGAAGTAGAAGATTTTATTCATACAATTCAAACAGTCAAAGAAGTAGTTGTAGTAGGTAAAGAAATTGATGGCGGCGGGGAAGTCCCTGTAGCATACGTGGTTCTTGCAGGTACCGTAGAACCTTCCAAAGAAACGAAACTCGCCATAATTAACGCATGTAAAAAAGACCTTGCACCCTACAAGGTCCCACGAACCATCGAATTCGTTGACGAAATTCCAAAAACCATCATCGGCAAACCCTTACGAAAAGAATTTAAAAAAGCCCCGAGTTAAGTCGAAGGGCTTTTTCTTTTTCCTCAATGTTTCCTTGTGTGGCGCCAGTAACGTACCGTATTCCCGCACCTTGTGCACAACGTTTCGAATTCTTTCAGCTCAAGCTCGAGCTCATCTTTGGTGGGCGGAGAAATCCTCTTGCCTTGAGCGTCGTAGGAAATAACCTGAATTCCTCGATAGATAACGCGTCCTCGTCCATCTTCGTACGGCATAGTATAGGGACGTATGTGTCCCGTTGGTTTTTCCTTGAATAAATCCGGAACATGACGTGGCCCAGGGCGCAGACGGCCGGGCTCTCTACAAAAGAACCAGCCCCAGACACGCAACATAATCCGCATGTTCTCCTCCTTTGTATGTACGTCTATAGGATATCGCGATGAAGCACTCACGTCAATAACCGGGGGATCGTGTTAATAAAGAAAGGCGACGGATCGCGTCGCCTTAGGTTATATTTTATCCTTTAGTTAAAGAATGTCACCATAATGAACGCGGTAACAACAATACATGCAACAAAGATAACAAGAAATTTAAAAAATTCTCCTATCCCCTGGAGGCTATCTTCTCGGGCTTTCTCCCAATCTCCAACAAAACTAAATATGACAACAGATAGTATCCCTCCAACTACTAAGATTGAAATGGGTAGCATAACTAACCTCTCCTCCTTTCCAAAGAACTAATCTTACCTCAACCATACATCATACCACCTATCATTTATTTTGTCAAGTTTGCAGAGCTTGTGTAATAGTAATCTTGTCATAATAATCGATTGATGGTAGTATTGTCTATTAGCTCTTTCATAACAAACACAGAGGTAAACTACAATGAAACTCGGGTGCAGCACGGTTAGCTATCTGTCGCTTTTTGAAACGGGCAAGATGAATATATGGGACTTTCTTGATGAGTGTGCACGATTGAAACTTGACGGCGTCGAGCTTCAGGATCGCCATTTCGGATTAAGCTCGGGGAGGCCGAGCCTCGAACGAGGCTTTTGGGAACGGCTCAAAACCGAATGCTATTTTCGAAGGCTTGAAATAAGCTCAATAAGCCCGGAGATTTTCTTCGATAAACCCTACGAACCAGCTAAGCCAGTAGATCTGGCTAGAAAAGTCGCGGAATTCAAAGAATGGATCAACGTTGCGTATCTTCTCCGCGTGCCGTATGTAAGGACCTTTCCCGCAAAAATCTCAATACTGAAAGAACTTGCTGGTTACGCCGCTTCACACAATGTGACGCTTGCCATGGAAAACCACGGCGCGGTAGTCCAAAATGTTGAAGACCATATAAACCTAATGCGCGCGGTAAATTCTCCATATTTTCGTATCAATCTCGACACCGGCAACTTCCCCTCACGGCTCTACGATAATGTAGAACAAGTTACCCGCAGCCTTGGCGTTCGTCACGTACATCTCAAACACTACGGCTACCGGAAAGGATGCACGTGGATCGACAATCCTAAAATGATCTGGCAGCTTCACGAAGAAGGATACGAAGGATATCTCTCTATAGAATACGAAGGGCCAAGGACCGACGAACATGGCAAGAACCTTGAACGCGAAGCGGTTCGAGATATTGCAAAAAACTTCCGGGGACGAATTGATTTATTAAATAAAGGTGTAAAACTAGAATGAAATACCGCACTCGTAATTCGAGTGCGGTATTTAAAATTGATTGATAATATGGGCTACTTCATCTTTAAACCGCGGAGACCATTCGCGCAAAAAATCAACAGAGTAAACCCCTAACAGTCTTTCGAGTTCCTCTGTGTTCCCGTCTATAAAACAGTCGAGAATTCGCTCAATGTCTTGTGCGAAAAGCGCCGAACTTACTAAGATTATCTCTTTATCTAACCGCCGGTCAAAAATTTTCCTGATAGGCACATTCATAACTTCTTCTGAAACACATTCAATCAAGACACCCCTATAACTAGGATGCGGGGACGCCATGGTGGACCTCCGTGTACCGATAAAAGAACTAGGGCTCTAGGACTCGAACAGAATCAATTTAGCGGAGTGCATTAAGGCAAGACTCGAGGCGCCAGGAGCCGATGCGTACCCCTGCGGTACGTGAATGAGGAGTAACGAAGAAGCTTGTCTGAATGCACCCGCGCGAAGCGAGAAGCTAAAAAATGGCCGATTTCTTCGTTGCTTCTTGCTCGAAGTAGCCTTCCGCTACTCCTTTGTCGCAGCACCTTCGAAATCGTCTCATTTTTTAGCTTCTAAAGTTTATTCTGTTCGGGTCCTAGAGCCCCAGGAACTATTATTTTGCAAGGGGTCTTATGAGAGTTTTTGGATTACTTAGTTTACTAATCGTGGTTGCCATAATCGGGTTTTTGGGAACCCGAATGTATTTTGGTACGGGAGAAGAAAACGATAAGGGAATCCCGGGGCTTATCGAAACACGGAACCGGGCCGTAGAAGATTTGGCCGTTGCAAGGGCAAGAGAGCTCTATCAGCAAAAGAGAGCCGAAGGAGTAGATTTTTCTCATGGCCCATGTCTCTCCAATAATCTAATCTCTGATTGGGTAGCGGACATCGCCCACAATCCGCGTATTCCCGTTGACGATCTTCCCGAGAATCAGTGCGCGGCATTTCGTGAGGGCAAGGCGCACCATTTTGTGGAGCTTGATCCGAACGGGATATTGATAAGAGTTTATTAACATCACCACCTATTTTAAGGCAACTGTCCGTTAGAGGCAGTTGTCTTATTTTGGCCCACACAAAAATCCCCAACGAGAGGGGACACGAGAAAGCTGGTGAAAATGCTTGACTTTTATTTTATTGTATGCTATAATAGATACAAAGGAATGAACGGCGGCTCAATAATACCCTGAAAGGAGGGCAACGATGGCAAAGCCGCGAAACTGCCACATCTGTGGTACACACTGTGAGGAGTGGTGTCCGACCTGTGTCGAGAACTTCGATACGAGGCGGAACGCCGACGAGATGACGGGAGATGAGCGGGCAGAGGAGTTGAAACTTCTGTACGGCCCACTCGAGATACCTTTCGATATGCTTCACAAGCGTATCGAGGGACTAGTGGGTCGCCCTGTTTTCACTCACGAGATGGGCCTCAACTCTGACGGTCTTATCGAGGAGGCTCGAAACAGGAACCACCCCACTATGGAGGAGGTTGTCGACCTGCTCCCGAAGGACAAGCCTACCATCATCGTCGCCGTCGACTAGACAACATAAGGTAGCAGATACGGAGTAATCCGTAAAAGAGGTTAACACACCTCTACCTAACTGCAAATAGGGCTCTCTCTGACGAGTTGAACTCGATAGAGAGAGCCACTGCTCAGAGATTTGTATCAAAAGATGATAAAAATTTCTGAGGAGACATTTTATCACGTTAGCAAAGTAGATATGAATTATATCGTGTCTATCTTGCCGCTGTGATTGGCGCTCCGTCCGCACAGTGAGTTCGTTGGGTATAGCCCAAGAAAGGAGGACGCTATGAAGCGTCACATTACGGAGTCAGAGAGGATGGCCCAAGCAGTGCTCACTAGTCTCTACAAGAGAGACTTGTTAGAGTCTGTGGTATTCGAGGACGTGGAGGGAACTCCCGTCACGTACGGGCCACAGGAGGTCGAGGGGAAGCTCTTCCTTAGGCGTCTCCAGCGGACTCTCACCTTCACCAAGCGCCGATGGGTTGATTCTGCGGTCAGGATCCATCTCCATGGTATCCAGATCAAGGATTCGCCTAAGGCCCGGCGAGAGTCGAGCTACTGGCGCGTGGTGCCGATTGTGGAGGTCGCGCGACATGGCGATTTCCGAAAAGAGGGGTTCTTCTTTAAGGATTGGGAGAAGCTCGACCCGAGAAGTCTCGAGTTCGATCGTCTCCTTGGTTCCTCTTGGGGGACCCACTCCTACGGTACCTTTTACCAGGTGCGGTAGTAAGACAACCCGAAGGCCCCACAGGCAACTGTGGGGCCTAACTCTTTTTACACTGTTTCTTGATTCCAAGATTAGGCGATACTCGGATCAGGCAGGTCGGGTATGAAAATACTCTCGGCAAATCCCACAGGTAGGTTCCAGATTGACCAGCCACTACCTTTCTTAAGGTGTGGCGGTGAGCCCACCACTACTAATTGATATTAGTGTGGGGGCAAGACCAACATAAATAAAATTGGTAGTTGGTCTTGACTTATAACCTTCATGTAGTAGTATATAAGATAGTTTCTGGAGGTGCATGGATGGATTCGAAAGAAAAAGCCGGTTACATTATTCTCTACAGTACAAAGGTAGATCCTAATTGGGTCGCGAGCGATTCTCCTTTGTGGGATTTAAGGGGTTTGCCTACGAAAAACGAAGAGGAGGTTTATGCAGAAGACGATGAAGAAGCAGAAGAAGCTTTTAAGAGATGGAAAGAAAAAATTGCTGCAAAATTAAAAGATCAACATCGATTCCTTGTGGGGAAACCCAGACTGGTAAAAGTAGTGGTCACAGAACTCGTTTCAATGTAAAGCCGGAACTTTCCGGCTTTTTGTTTTGAAAAATATTGTATAAACATGTATAATAGAAAAATATGGCCCATTCAACTATCGTTCAATATTTTAAGGAAAACGGTCCTAAATATCCGGCTGAAAAATTGCGCGAGCGGTTGAGGCAGTCGGGATATTCGGATGTTGAAATCGCTGAAGCCGAGCGAGAAGTTTCTGGTCCGCAGGCGCCATCTCCTCCAGTTCCACAGCCCCCTGCCGTAAAGCAGCCAAAACCAAGAGGAGAATCTCAGGACCTTGAATCATTAGTTGAGAAAGGGGTGATAAGTAAGGAACAAGCTCGTGCTGTTGCTGGCGCGATTAAAACTACCAGGAAAGAAAAGAAGCACTTCTTTACAGCCGAGCGCTTTATTCGCTTTCTAGCAATATTTGGAGCTCTACTTGTGGGTGTGGGGATTATTTTATTTTTCGCAGCAAACTGGAAGGGAATTTCTCCATTTTTGAAAGTCGTTATTCTTATCGGTTCTACCCTAGGAGCTTATACGATAGGTTATCTACTCAGATTCCGTCCCGGAAATTACCCACCCATCGGAGAAGCCGCATTTCTCATAGGATCGTTTCTTTACGGGACATCCATATTTTTCATTCTTCAAACCTATCATATTCAAGTTGAGTACCCCAATGAAGTACTCTTTTGGTGGTTAGGAATTCTGCCTCTTGGATATCTTCTCGCTTTGCGAAGTATTGGGGCCCTGGCACATCTTTTAATCCTTTTCTGGTTCGGATATGCCCTAATTGATGCCGGCACGGTCTCAATAGTAGAACTTATTGCGCTCTACATTTCCTTGGGAGCGCTTTTTGTTGTGCTCGGGAGGTGGTATGCGCGCATTCCATTGATAAAGCCTCAGGCCGTATTTCTGCGAGGTCTTGGATACGTATCCTTGGTTGTAGGTATTTTCCCGTTTACTTCTATTAGATTTGGAGGATATATTCTGGGGTCTTCATCTGGGTACGGAAACGAAGAATCGCTGTTCTGGATTTTCTATCTCGCGTTTCTCGTGGTTGCAGGAGTATTGGCACTGGTTTTCTTTTTGAAATATTTCCCGCGTAATATCGGGTTACGCCTTGAACTTTTTGGCGCGCCGGCCCTTGCCCTTATTGCCGCGCCATTCTTTACCGGAGGGATTGAAGCTACAGCCGGCATTGGCATTTTCTTTAATCTTCTTCTTTTGGCGTTCCTTTTAGGTATAATCGCTATTGGCTACTTTGAGCGAAAGCATGGCTTTGTTAATCTCGGGATTTCCCTCTTGGGGCTTGATGTAATTATTCGCTATTTTGAATTTGCAGGTGATCTCTTCCAGGGAGCGGCATTTTTCATTGTTGGAGGTTTACTCCTTATTGGCCTTGCCGTTGCTCTTGAACGAGTACGAAGAGAGATTATAAAGCGTATTGATATACCACAATCATAATGATTTCACTTACCTCTAATTTTTCTAAATCAAATAATCCGAGGATGAAGCTTGTAGCGCTTGTAGTGGTTGCTTTGGCTCAGCTTCTTTTTATTTTTGGGCTTATTTTTTGGAACCAGGTGATTTTGTCTACAGGGACGCCGGTGCGTATCCGTCTTCTTCGTCCCGTGGATCCACCGTCACTTTTTCGCGGTAATTACATTACGCTTAGCAACTACACCATCTCCGATATTAATCTTTCAGAGGTTTCCCACGACGACGAGAAATTTAGAGGAAACCAGCGCGTATGGGTTACACTGGCCAAAGAAGACGGAGAAGAATGGTGGGATGCAACAGCAGTGAGCGGTGATAAGCCAAAGCTGACTTCTGGAGAAGTGGCAATACGCGGAAAAACACTCTATGGGGCCAGAGATTCCCTTCGAATAAGTTATGGCATTGAGCAGTATTTTATTCCCCAGAGTTATGAAAAAGAAGCGAACCGTCTTCTTAGCGGACGCGTGGGCGAACAAAGAGATCGAACAGCAGTGGTCGGAGCTGAAGTGGTGGTACATTCAAGCGGGAGAGCCAGGGTTAAAGAAGTATTAATTGGCGGGGTTGCTTTAACTGATCTTATGACCGGAAAAGCTACTATGGAAGATATTGAGACCGAGGAAATTCCTCCCAATTCTCCGTGGCCCCGAATTACAATGAACTGCGTAGGCGGCAAGCCTCAAGCTGCTGTTTCTTGGTCACGAGTCACACGTGCCGCAAGTTATGATGTACACTATTGTTCTGATACCACTGCCACATGCACTCCAGATATATTTTATAAAAACACAGTCGTTCCAAGCGCGGTACACGTAGGGTTAGATGAAAATATGCGATACAGATACCGGGTTACCGCAAAAACCGTTTCTGGGATATCTTCAGAATCACAAATTATTACTGCTTCTCAGAAACAGTGCGCACCTCAACCTAGTTTTAATCAACAAACTCAACAGCCCACCACTCGTGATTACGGGACAATTTTTGATGAATCGCGTCTTGGTCAGTTTGCCGTCTTTACCGGACTTGTTTCTGCGATAAATATTTATGGGCAGGAAAACGCCTTTACTCACATATCGGGTTCCAGGGCAAGAAACTTTCGATATGATCAATACACTCTTTATTTCCGATGCGAAAACCCGATTTCATCTTTTCCAATTGTAACAGGCCATATATTAAAGATTGGCTATCAGCCAAATCAGAGCGGAATGCCATTCGTTTATGCAGTTGATCTTCGCGACGGATGCTGACGTTGGGGTAGATCAAGGTATTTAGAGTAGCCAAAACCAGTCGCTTCTTATCGGCACCATGCGGTATTGGTCTGATATGAACGAGTATCTCCGGTTTATCATCCTTGGGATTGTTCTCGTCGCTCTCATTTGGGTTGGATATCGCAAGCTCAAGGATTGATCCCGTTAGAGGTAA
>JAHCSD010000026.1 GCA_018609185.1 Patescibacteria group bacterium | reverse complement strand
GGAGGCGGCGGAAAAAAGGGATGACAAAAAGGCATGGGTACTCACATCAACGGGCGAGAAGTATGTTGATAAGGAATTATAAAATCTAACTAATATGTATGACGAAGAAAAAACAAAAGATCAGTGTCGCCGAAAAAATTTTTAAAGTGGTGGATAAACAACCTAGAAGTGCGGAGGAATTTAAAAAAGAGCTTAAGGATAGATTTGGATACAATATTAAGCCTGAGGACGTTAGGGTTAATCTGCTTTATTTGTTGAGAAGGAGTAAGATAAACCGAAACAAAGAAAGGAGTATATATAAGTATTTTATTTAACCCGCTAAATTTATGGACCAAAAAGAAATTAATAAACAAATATTCAAACGGCTCGAGAAGCTTGAGTATATTGTTCTTAAGACAAAAGGTAAGAATAAGGGCAGAAATAAGACTAGAACGAGTTTCCCAAAATTAGATTTTAATATAAGCCAAAGAGCGTTTATTAAAAAATATGGCAAAGGACTGAGTGGTCCAAAGAAGTTCGCTTTAATAGTGGCTTATTTGGCGAATGGGAAAGAGGGTAAGGAGGTATCAATAGGAGAAATCAAAAAGAATTGGGACAAAATGACCTCACTACTTGGAGGAAAGTTTAATACTTATTATTCCACTACTGCAAAGGATAATAATTGGGCAGATTCAAAGAAATATGGCATTTGGTTTTTAACCAAAGATTGGCAAAAAATATTTTTATAAAGTTATGAAGCTATCTCAAAATATTAAAACCTTCCTTAAGCAGCTTCCGCTTAAAAATATGAACGGTGAGGGAGTTTTCGTTGCGATAGTTTTTTTCTTAGCAAAAGGTAAAAAGGATGTTGAAATTGAGAGTAAAACTGTAAAAGCTAACTGGAGTAAAACTTTAATAGGAAAAACTTACAATCCAGGGTTTGCCCATCGTGCTCAAGGATATATAGATTCTTGTGAAAAAAGGAAGGTTTGTTTGACTGACGAGGGGATTGAATACATTGAATCTTTAATCCACTCGGTACCATCGTCTAGAACCGGACTTATTGTATTCAAAAAAGAGAGTACGCATTTATTTGATAAATTTCTTCGAGGCATTTTTAAGAAAGCCACTAAAAATGTTGATATTACTGATACATATGTTGCAGGAAATATCTTTGACAACCTTTTGGACGAAGTCCCCAAGTCTACGCCGATTCAGTTTCTTTATGGTAGCGATACTGGCGGATTTGTTTCCAAGTCTAAGCGGTTCGCCAGAGAATATAATTTTCAAGCTAAAAAAAGCAAGCAGTTTCATGATCGCTTTATCGTAGTTGATGGCAAGGGCTACATTATAGGCCCATCATTAAAAGATGCGGCGGATAAAAAACCAGCGATACTGGTTATTTTAAGCGATTCCGATTCCAAAGAATTAGCAGGTCTCTTTTCAGATCTATGGAGTTGAAAGAGAAAAAATTAGAGGGGGTTTGTGAGATAAACCCTCGCAACGCGAAAACGTACGACCCTAATTTAGAGGTCGGTTTTTTAACAATGGCGGATGTATCTGAAGACGCAAAGATTTTGAATATACAAAAAAGAAAGTTATCTGAAGTAAAAAATGGTTTTTCCAGTTTCGTAAATGGAGATGTTTTGGTCGCAAAGATAACGCCGTGTTTTGAAAATGGAAAAGGTGCTTTTGTTGAAGGTATGCCGAAAGGCATTGGTTTCGGAAGTACAGAATTTCATGTTTTACGAGCGAATGGAGAATTTTTACTCGATAAGTATCTCTACTACATTGTAAGCAACAAGGGTTTCAGAAAAAGATATGCTAAATTTATGACTGGCAGCGCTGGACAGCAGCGCATTTCTACGGATTTTTTAAAAAAAATAAAAATTCAATTACCTCCTCTCCAAATCCAAAAACAAATCGTTGGGCGGTTGGATAAAATCGCCGAGGCACAGAAACTGAATGACAACCTCATCCAAAAAGCCGACGAGCTTTTTCAATCGCTTTTACACAATGAATACGAGACAAAAAGCAATCAATGGAATTCGAAAAAGCTGCAAGAGGTTTGTGAGAAAATCGAGCAAGCGTACCCAAAGAAGCTTTTCAAAAAGGAATTTTCCTATATTGATATAGCGTCAATTAGCGATGACGGGGTTATCCGTGCTCAAATCATCTCGGTTAATAAAGCTCCGTCACGAGCAAGAAAATTAGTTAAAGCTGGAGATACGGTATTTTCTACGGTTAGACCATATCTCAAACACATTGCTCATATTCCTGAAATGTTGAATAACTCTATAGCATCCACGGGATTTTGCGTGATTCGACCAAACACAGATTTAGCAGACCCTCTTTTTCTAAATTATGTAGTGGAATCCGATCACTTTGTTAGAAAAGTTTTACCGTTTCAACGGGGCGCAAATTATCCCGCTGTATCTGATAAAAATGTCTATGGAATTAAAATTTCGCTTCCACCTCTCCAAACTCAAAAACAAATCGTTACTAAACTTTCCGCTGCGCAGGACTATAAAACCCAACTCCTCGCCCAGCGGTCGAAATTGAAAGAATTGTTTGACAGTGTATTACACAAGTCAATGAATGAAGAATTTTAAAAATCAAAATTTACCCCCTTACCAAATTTTGGTGTGGGGGCTCAAAGACCCCAGTGACCCTGCGGAGCAGACCCCATGCCAGTTCGCTACGGGGTAAACAAATTCTTGAAATATGGAGATAGAAAATAAAGAACAAATCTTGCAAAAGAGGAAGGAGATAGAAAAAGAGCCCCAGCACCAGAGCAAAGCTCGGTGCGGGGTAAACTTTTGGATTGTTTATGGAGATAAAACGTAAAGGTCAAATCCCGCAAAGAAGAAATGAGGTTGAGCACGAACTTGTTTCTTTACTTAAAGAAACCAAGAGCGATTTTGGGCTGTGCTGAATGTCTAAAGTTATTGCGGGATAAATTGCGGGATTATTGCGGGATTATTTCTATAGATATTTCAATAAAAACCTGATGTACGATGTCCGTCAAAATGTCCGTTATTTGTCCGTTAAATAGATACTGTATTTTGATGGATAAAAAGAGGGCTCATATTTAAGGAGCCTTCTTTTTGATCTAAATGATTAAACAGTCTATTAGTCATTTTTTATCAGGCACTACAGACCTTATGTATCTAAAAACAGTCGTACGAACCGTAATTCATCATAGGAGAAATCATCGCCCAGGAGGGCTTTTACCGGAGCAAGTCTGGTATCAGCGGTTCGTTTGAAGGCTGCTTTGATTACATTTGAACGCTTCGTCTGTGGTTTTATATATTCAAGATCTAATCGGTCTCCGCGGGCAAACAATCTTTCTATGTGACCGATAATAGTTCCTTCGGTCAAACCCCTGCGGACAGCAATCTCTGGTATGGGCAATTTTTCATGTAGTAACGTTTTCGTTGCATCAAGCGTTGAGATCTTCTGTTTTTTGCCGCCCGGCGGAGCAATTACGTATAAAAATTCTTTCTGTATTTTAGATTTCTCCCAGGGCGTGGCTGCATTAAGATTGGTGGCAGATCTGTGAGACATCTTTCGTAATTCCTTATCGAGAGCAAGTACTCGTTCGTCAACTTCAAGCGCTGTTTTGTTAAGCCCCATCAAGCGTAATCCCTCAAGTGATCGAATGCGCGAAAGTGCAACATATCCCATGCCGGGAACAAATGACTTTGATAAATCAATTTCAGCAATATCAAGCGTCATGCCCTGGCTTTTGTGCACGGTGATCGCCCACGCCAGCCGCAACGGTACCTGACTAATCTTTGCCTTTATTTTTCCTTCCTCCTCTATGACCCAATCTTCAGGGGAAACTAGTATTGTTTTCCTCTCATGTGTTTTCACTACCGGAAAACTGCTGTCAAAATCTACGACAACACCAACCGTACCGTTTACATACCCACTCTCGAAATTATTCTTTACAAACATCACCGCCGCACCCTTTTTAAGCCGGAGAACTTCTGGAGCCAAACAGCTCTTCTTAAGAAAACCGACCAAGGCTTTGTTCCCCCGAGACTTCATATCATACACTTGGGACGTACCTGCCAATGCGCGAAGTTCTTTGTTGTTGATACGATCGACATCAATATTGTGCGTATAAAGTTTCGTTGGTGTGATAACACCTGGAAGCTCCTTCCGATATCGCTTCCGCAATTCTTTAAGCGTGTGTTCCCCGCTGTTATTATTCCGTATGTCATTTAGTATGTCCGTCAATATGTCGTCATCGTGGCGATATTGTTCACTAAGGTAGCATACGTTGAAATTCGTCTCATGCCAGGCTTGCGATTGATTGATATAATTGGTAGTCTCTCCATTTTTACTGATGGGCGGCAGTTGAAATAAATCACCAGAGAGCACCACCTGCATCCCTCCGAACGGTAAAGAATCCTGCTTAAATGCCCGGCAGATCCTATCTACCATATCCAACTGAAAGGGGTGAAGCATTGATACCTCATCAATAATGAGTATTTTTGTCCTATCAAACCGCTTTCTTAAATATGACTTGTCGAGTAGTTCTTTCAGTTCTCTGTCTTGTAGCATATCCCTAACGCCAAGCCCGGACCACGAATGGATAGTCAGCCCGCCTATGTGTGTTGCGGCAATACCAGTAGAAGCCGTGATGCCCACTGCAGCACCATGCTTTTTCAGGAAATTAATATACTCATTGAGCACGTATGTCTTTCCGCTTCCTGCCGCTCCGGTCAAAAAGACATTGTGCCCCAGTTTTAATATGTCTAATGCTTGGCTCTGTTTCATTGAGGATTACTATATCACTTTGAATTACGAAATACAACTCTCTACGGCTCTCTTCTCTACGGCAGACAAACTAGATAAGTCCAGCGGCAACCAACGCGGTAGCCGCTTTTTCATTCCCAATTTGTGTGTTGACTTTTCTTATGATGCCATCTATAATAGCAAGTTAGCTCGGTGAAAGGAGAATACTTAATGAGTATCAGAAAGGCTGTGCCACTCTTTAATGATGAATTCGTGGTTAGTCCATCAGGTATTTATACATTCGCTCATCATTACATACATCCGCATACAGGACGAAAGGTGATTATCGTGGGTATGAACCATGCAGGTGATGAGGAATACTTTGAGAAGATAAAACAGATACTCGCCGAATGCGACCTCGTTTTTTTCGAGGATATACGCAAAGAGAGAAAATCATCTCACGACTGTGAAGCTGAAGAAGCAGAGATGCGTAAAGTGTTCTTTGGAAGCAATGTCGAGAAAGCATTCTTTTGTGCTATGCAACTCTATTTTATGAATGCCCAGAAAGTTCTGTCTTCACCGGAGGAAGAAGAAGCATTTGACGCTGAATACAATCAACCGCACTGGTTTTCTGGCGATACGATGCTTCTTACCGAAACACAAAAGCGAGAGTATTTGGAGCTTCTTACCAATAAACTCCAAGCCATTCCACAAGAACGAAAGCAAGAAATGGTAGAGTACGTAAAGACTGCTCTTCGAAAGATGGAACGGGGACAATTCACCAAACGAGATTTAGGAGAAGGATTTATCTTCTTCTGGCAGGACAAACAGCTCGTTGAAACTGTCCTTGAAGTATTGGGTAAGCCACGAGACCTCCATTGTTTCCAAGAGTTTGATAGGCTTGTTCAAGAACGAAATCCTCAACTCGTAGGAATCAAATTCGGTGCGGGACACATACCTCATTTACGCTCTCTCCTCGAAGCAAGAAACTATTTTCGCTGGTGCACATCTACGAAACTTCGTAACCTCTCTTTCAAAAAGTCCTAAATATTTCAAAGGCCGGTCCTACACGATCGGCTTTTTCTATCCCACAATACAGTTATAGAGAGGTGTGGGATAAAACAAAACAGCCGCTCTTTATTGGGTGGTTGTTTTTGTGTAAGATAAATATATGCTGGACAAAAATACTTGGAAAATAGTAAACAATAGTTCTCCTGGTTATGTCGGGTCGCACCGTAATGAAGAATGGGCAAAGCGAGATAAACAATACGGCAAAGGAAATTGGCAAACGGTGTGGTTGGTAGGAAATGACCTATTAGAATACGAAAAAGTATGTCAGTTATACGAAGACGCATACTTTGAATACTTCAAACAAAGATCAGAACTACTAAACCACTTATTAGAAATTGCCTCCGATGTATATGATGACGACCCCAGCAATGTAAAATCGGGATTTGATTATTCTAAACGAGGAGACGCGAGAACCCACATACAAGATATTGCCGTCAGAAGATGTGTAAAACGATTTAGAAAGAAGTTCAAAGGTAAACAGCTAGTACAGATTAGGGATAGAGCTGGCTCACATCCGCTAAGTTTAGCATTGTCGCCCGGACAGGTGCCATTCCATAAGCCGGGATTATTATCTAACCCCGATAATCTAAAAGAGATTACTAAAGATGCCTGGTGGCTTCCTGGGAGCGTTGAAGATTTTTATCAACGAGCCAAGAGGATTTGTATCAAGAGGGACTAATTTGCAAACGCTGCTAACCTCAACCTACCCTCAAAATAGGTTCGAACGTCTATGCAACACCCCCATACTAGTCGGTATGGGACTAGTCGGGTACCGGCTGGTACCCGGCCGCTCATGTTGACTAACTAATGATTCTGTAGTAGGATGTATGGTTCGGATAGTTCTTTAGGAAAGGAGGAACGGGAATGAGAATGAAAGCACCTACCAGGATTTTTGCGAGAGGAACAATAACGTGTCCGAGTTGTATAGGTGAAGGTTGCGATAGATGCAAAAATACTGGCAAGCTTATAGTAAAAGAGCCCAAATAGAGAAGCGAAGTTTAAAGATTTGTAGATAAATACTATAAATTAGTTCGTAACGCTCTCTAACTCCGCTTAGGGAGCCGAGTACCAGTCGGTACCCGACCAGTCCCGCATCGAATGGTGCGGGGCTTTTTCATTTACCACGAGGTAACGAAGTTACTTTTCGTGGTTGACAACACCATTCCTTTTGGTATTATGGAGGTGGTTCTTTTGAGAAAGGAGAATGATGATAAATAAACTTTTCTCTTTTGTAGATTGGCTGGCTGATATAGGTGAGTGGCAGTCAAAACATAAGTTACTTACGCTTGTCATTACGCCTGTCATTATCTGTGCAACCTTCTGCGTCTGGATTATTCTTGGCCTTACAGGTATTCTTTAAGTCTCGAAACAAGAATTTAGTTCTTTGAAGGAGGAACGAGATGACTGAAGAGAAATCGGAACTTGAAGTATTACTTGAGAAGAATGCTTACGGATCAGGTCTGACCAGAGAAGAACAAAATAGAGCAGTTGAACTTATTGTAAATGCCGAAATAACCGAAAAAGGTTGTTGGATCTGTGAAATGTACGACAGAGATATATCCCAAGAAGAAAATAAAGCGATATATGACACAGGAGTTTGTAGGGGCCATGCTCACTACGCATTATCAACGAGGAAATAATTCTACTATCTCATAAGCCAGTAACCAATCTGGCTTTTTCATTTCCCCAAACCAAAAACAGGCATGCCCTTCCCGTCCTTCGTTAAGACTTCGGAGCGGCAGGCGCAGCTCCATTGGAGCGAAGGAGGGTTCGAACCCCGAAAAGTCGCCAGAGGCGACCTCGGGGTAAACGTCGCTCGCCCCGTGACGGCAAAGCCATTTTACGGGGTTGCAACATCCGCCAAGCACAAGACTGCGCCTGGCGAGGCACGAATAGACTGGTTCTGTGCCCGCTCATATAACAAAAACACCCCCGTCGGGGGTGTTTTTGTTATGCGCTATTTCGCTCGACTCACGTTTGTAGCGTTAAGTCCTTTTGGACCTTCGGCTACTTCAAATGTTACTTCGTCACCTTCCTTGAGATCATTAAACTCTACGTTCTTAAGCTCGTTTGAGTGGAAAAAGAGATCTTTTTCTTCTCCCTCGCGCGAAATGAACCCAAATCCTCGGTCAGTCAGCCGAACAATTTTTCCTTCTGCCATAATTATAAAAAGTAAGTAATATTAGTAAACGCTCAAATCGAGAATTCTGCAGATCAAAACCCGACCCCGTTTCTCTTACAGACTTGATTTGACTTAGGTATCATATCGTTTATATAATTTTGTGTCAACCCGTCACTACCAAAATTCCATTTTGGTGTGAGGATAACCCCCACACCTTTTTAAGGTAGTGGGGGGTCAACCCCGTTAGAGATTTTTAGGCAAGACTCCTTGCAAAATAATAGTTCCTAGGACTCTAAGACTCGAAC
>JAHCSD010000025.1 GCA_018609185.1 Patescibacteria group bacterium | reverse complement strand
CCTAGATATTTAGCCGTTCCGATATCCCAACGAAGTAATTCCTCGATTTTAGTTCTATATTCAATATCTACTTGTCTTAATTCTTCTTGGTCGTTACAGGTTCGTTCACGAGCCCTGTTCCACTGAACCGCAATTTCGCCAGCTCGCAGGAGGCTTATAGCTTTTTGATGAAGTTCATCACAGGAAATATCTGAGGCCTCATAAGCTTCTAGGGCATATTTTGTATTTCCTTTTCGCCATTCAGCGTTTCCTAATTGTCTAGCCAATTTGCGACTTTCCCTTTTCACCTTATTTTTTGAAAAAAGCATTTTTGCCGTTCCTCCATTGCTTTTTTGTTTGTTTTGAAGGAACACGCAGAAGACAAATTTACCTTAACAGTGGGCTTGATAAAGTCAAGGGAAAAGGTAAGAATAGTACATATGGCAAGATACAACCCGAGAAAAATTGAGCCGAAATGGCCCTTCGACTCCGGCCCGATTAGAATCGGTCCTGCGCTCAGGGTAAACAGAAATAGTTATGAGATACAATCCTAGAAAGATAGAGAAAAAATGGCAGAATCATTGGAGACGGAAAGGATTTTACAAATCCGTTGATTTTTCGAAGAAGCCAAAGCGGTATGTGTTGGATATGTTTCCGTATCCTTCGGGCGAGGGCCTTCATATTGGGCATCCTGAAGGATACACTGCAAGCGATATTTTTTCGCGCTATTCCAGAATGAACGGCTATAACGTGCTTCATCCTATGGGTTGGGATGCATTTGGGTTGCCTGCGGAAAACTACGCGATTCAAACCAAAACGCACCCGCGGCTTGTGGTTGAAAAAAATGTGAAACGGTTCCGGAAGCAGTTTGAGATGTTTGGATTTGATTATGACTGGTCGCGGGAAGTGAATACCACGGACCCCGAATACTATAAATGGACCCAGTGGATTTTTCTCAAGATGTACGAGAAGAATCTTTCCTATGAAGCGATTATTCCAATTAATTGGTGCCCCCAATGCAAAACAGGCCTTGCGAATGAAGAAGTGAATGAAGGAAAATGCGACCGATGCCATACCCAGGTGGTCAAGAAAGAAATGAAGCAGTGGATGCTTGCAATTACCAAGTATGCGGAGCGACTTCTTAAGGACCTTGAGCAGCTTGATTGGCCGGAGAAAATTAAGATCATGCAGAGAAATTGGATTGGACGGTCGGTGGGTTCCACTGTCACGTTCCAGGTTTCGGGCCACAGGTCACAGATTGCTGTCTTTACCACAAGGCCGGATACGTTGTTTGGCGCGACCTATATGGTCCTGGCTCCCGAACACGAATTAGTTAAAAAAATTGCCTTCAAAGAGCACAAGAAAGAGGTCGGAGCGTACGTAAAGGCTGCAAAACGGAAAAGTGATCTTGAACGAGCCGAGCTCACGAAAGAAAAATCCGGCGTCTTTACCGGGGCCCACGCAGTGAATCCGGTGAGCGGCCAAAAAATTCCCATATGGATTTCTGACTATGTGCTAATCAGTTACGGAACCGGAGCTATTATGGCGGTTCCCGCGCATGATGAGCGGGATTTTGAATTCGCAAAAACATTCAATCTGCCCATTATCGAGGTCATCAGCCCTGATGGGAAAAAACATAAACTTAAAGAAGCCTACACGAATGAAGGGATATTGGTTAATTCAGGAGAATTCTCCGGTCTTTACTCTGAAGACGCAAAAATGAGAATTACCGAATCGCTTTCTAAAAAGAAATTCGCAAAAAAGACGATACAATATAAATTGCGCGACTGGGTTTTTTCACGCCAAAGATACTGGGGTGAACCAATACCTATAATAAAATGTGAACAATGCGGGAATGTACCACTTGAAGAAAAAGATTTGCCGCTCAAGCTTCCTGATGTAAAAAATTACGAGCCGACAGGGACGGGGGAGTCTCCGCTTGCTGCCATTAAGGATTGGGTGAATATCGAGTGTCCCAAGTGCAAGGGAAAAGCGAAGCGGGAAACTAACACCATGCCTCAGTGGGCGGGATCATGCTGGTATTATTTGCGTTACATTGATCCCAAAAATAAAAAAGCGCTTGTTGATAAGAAAAAAGAGAAGTATTGGATGAGGGTTGATTTGTACCAGGGAGGTGCTGAACACGCAGTGCTTCATCTTCTTTATGCGCGATTTTGGCATAAATTTTTATATGATAGTGGTGTTGTCTCAACCAAAGAGCCTTTTGCCAAATTAAGAAATCAAGGGTTGATCTTGGGTCCCGATGGCCAGAAAATGTCGAAATCCCGAGGTAACATTGTTAACCCGGATGAAGTGGTGGCTGCATGCGGCGCCGATACTCTTCGCATGTACGAAATGTTTATGGGGCCGCTTGAGGATGATAAACCGTGGGATACCAAAGGAATTGTCGGGATATATAGGTTCTTAGGACGAGTCTGGAGCCTCGTCCATAAATCCGAAATCCGAAATCCGAAATCCGAAACAAATTCTAAATCCAAAAATCAAAATTCAAAACAAAACGAGGAAATAGAACGATTGCGGCATAAGACGATTAAGAAAGTGACCGAAGATATTGAGGGCTCAAGATTTAATACGGCGATCAGCGCGATGATGGAGTACAGCAACGGGATGCAAGAACAGAAACATACCAGTCAAAAAGATCTTGAAACATTACTGCTTTTACTCGCACCATTTGCGCCGCACATCACCGAAGAGTTATGGCAAGAAACATTAAAGAAAAAGACTTCTGTTCACCTTGAATCGTGGCCATCGTATGATTCGAAGCTGGTGGCAGAAGATACGTTTGAACTCATTGTGCAGATTAATGGGAAAATGAGAGCTGCCGTGAAACTTCCCGTCGGGGCTGACGAGGAAGAGGCAACGCGATCCGCGCTTTCTCAACCAAACGTCAAGTCACGCATAACAGGGCAAAAACCAAAACGTATTGTGTTTGTTAAAAACAGATTAATAAATATCGTTGTCTAATGCGAAGAAGAAAATACATCTATTTTTTCGGAGGGCCTAAAACTGAGGGCAGGAAGGAGTTAACGAATCTTCTGGGCGGTAAGGGGGCAAATTTGGCTGAGATGGCACGCCTGGGAATTCCTGTGCCTCCCGGTTTTACTATTACGACCGACGTATGCACATATTATTATGATCATGAAGGTAATTATCCCCGCGGTTTTAAGCAGGACTTTGAGAAACATATTGCACGTGTAGAAAAAACCATGCAAGCGGGTTTTGGTGATTCCGAAAACCCGCTTTTGGTTTCCGTACGCTCGGGTGCCCGTATATCTATGCCGGGGATGATGGATACGATTTTGAACCTTGGCTTGAACGACAAGAGTGTAAGAGGCCTTATTAATAAAACCGGTAACGAGCGTTTTGTATATGATTCCTACCGCCGGTTTATTCAAATGTATGCGAATGTCGTGATGAGGGTTGAGTATCATGAATTCGAAAATATACTTCACAAGAAAAAAAAGATACTCGGAATCGAAGAAGACTCTCAACTTGATCCAAGGGCCCTTCAAGATATTATCCGGCTTTACAAAGCACGCGTGAAGAAATTGACAAAAAAAGAAGTTCCTCAGGACCCCGAAGAACAGCTGTGGGGGGCTGTGGGTGCGGTGTTTGCTTCATGGAATAATGACCGTGCCGTGAGCTATCGCGAAATACACAAGATTCCACATGGGTGGGGGACCGCAGTGAATGTTCAGACCATGGTATTCGGGAATATGGGTGCCTCTTCGGGAACGGGCGTCTGTTTTTCAAGAAACCCCTCGACGGGCGAGAACATATTTTATGGAGACTTTTTGATTAATGCTCAAGGAGAAGACGTCGTTAGCGGCATAAGAACACCGGGTTCAATAACTAAGAAACGAGGTAAAGAGAAGGGTAAAGGTTCATTAGAAGAATTGATGCCGAGACTATATAAAAGATTACATTCTACTGTGGCGAGACTTGAGCGTCATTATAAAGACCTGCAAGATGTTGAGTTTACGATTCAAAAAGGGGAATTGTGGATTTTACAGACGCGGTCAGGAAAGCGAACGCCAGAAGCCTCGGTAAAGATCGCAGTTGACATGGTGCGCGAAAAGCTTATATCGCGCCGGGAAGCTCTTTTGCGTCTTGACCCGTATCAAGTAGAAAAATTGCTACACCCGACATTTAATGTCGGAAGCGAGAGGCAGGTACTTGCAAAAGGTCTTCCTGCTTCTCCCGGGGCTGCGGTGGGTCGCGTGGTGTTCACGCCTGAGAGAGCCGAAGAGCTCGCGAGTGAAGAGGAGAAGGTTATTTTAGTCCGTATTATGACTTCGCCAGAAGATATTCGAGGCATGAATAGCGCGGAAGGCATTCTTACACAAGTTGGCGGTCTTACGTCTCACGCCGCCCTTGTTTCACGAGGTATGGGGAAATGTTGTGTGGTGGGGTGCTCCGCGGTAGAGGTGAATTATCAGAAAAAAGAATTCAGGGCGGGAAATGTGCGAGTACGAGAGGGTGATACGATTAGCCTCGATGGCTCTACCGGAGAAGTGATGCTGGGGGAGCTTGAGCTTACTCCGCCTCAGATTTCGAAAGAATTTTACAGTGTTTTAGAGTGGGCAGACGAGGAACGAGTATTAGGGGTACGTACAAACGCGGATACCCCGAAACAGGCGAGACTTGCGCGCGATTTTGGTGCAGAGGGCGTTGGGCTGGCGCGTACCGAGCACATGTTCTTTGAAGAAGATAGGATAGATGATTTCCGTGCTATGATTCTAGCCGAGGACGAGAAAAAAAGAATGACGTGGCTTGAGCGTATTTACCGGCTTCAGAAACAGGACTTTACAGACATTTTTAAAGAAATGGAAGGAAAAGAGGTTACGATAAGGCTTTTGGACCCGCCGCTTCATGAGTTTTTGCCAGAAGACGCGAAAGACCGCAATAGACTGGCAAAAAAGCTTCGCCTAACTCCTTCAAAAGTCAAAGAAAAAATTCATTCGACGGAAGAGCAAAATCCCATGCTGGGGCATCGGGGTGTTCGGCTCGGAATTACGCATCCCGAGATCTATGACATGCAGGCTCGTGCCATACTTGAGGCTGCGGTGGTCTTACTTAAAAAGCGAAAGAAGATATTTCCCGAAATCATGCTGCCGCTTGTCGCAACACTTGAAGAATTTGAATTTATTCACGAACGAATAGTGAAACTCGCAAGGGATATTCAAAAAAGGCACAGAATAAAAATCCCTTACAAGATTGGTACCATGATTGAAATACCGCGCGCCGCACTCATTGCAGACCAATTGGCTTCCACTTCTCAATTTTTTTCGTTCGGCACCAATGATCTTACGCAAACCACATTCGGTATTAGCCGGGATGATATCGGGAGTTTTCTTCCGGCCTACACCGAACACTTTATTTTTAAAGACGATCCCTTTTCAACCATAGATGAACAGGGGGTGGGGGAGCTTATAAAAATAGCTGTCGCAAAGGCGCGCAAGGTGAGACCGAATATCAAGATAGGTATTTGCGGCGAGCATGGAGGAGATCCAAAGACAATTGAATTCTGTCACAAGGTGGGGCTTGACTATGTTTCTGCTTCTCCCTTTCGGGTGCCTATTGCACGTTTGGCCGCGGCACAGGCAGCAATTCGAGAAAATAGCAAGGAGATATGAGCGAGTAGGCATCTATACGAAAAGACGCGGGGCGAAAGAGCGGGACCAGGGCGACGCTTTTCTTAGCAGATGCCTGCTCGCTTTTAACTTGACATAGAATAGAGAGACACATAGTATAAGAGTAGATCTTTCGAAGGAGTTTTCTATGTTTGGTAGTATCAAGAAAAAGGCAGAAGAAGCTGAAGTTCGTGATTTGGGTAAAATTAAGGCTATTCCCTCTAATAATCTTTATTTTAACACTGTCGTTGTTCATCCATTCTGTAAAGAAAGATTACGAGTTGGTAAAAAACTTGATACAGATGAACTTGTCGCCTGGTGTCCGAAGTGCCGGATTCAAGTGCCAGAATATTCTCCCCTTCTTGGTAGTTTACACAATTTACCTTCAGAAACGCAGGATAAAGAGGCCTAGTAAGAGGCCTCTTTTAATTTTGAAGGGGATTTGGTAGAGTGGAGGTAAGGACTTTCTCTAAATGTTCGAGCTCGAAGAGCGAAGAATCTTTAGTAAGAAAACCTTACCCCGTTAGATAGAGCTCGCTCATCTAACGGGGTGCTCGATTTTGTAACCGCTCGCGAGCGAAGCTCGCGGGCAAAATCGGCATGTGTGGTATTGTCGGATACATTGGTAATAAAAATGCGGTAGAGGTCGGGCTTGAGGGCCTTAAACGGCTTGAATATCGCGGATATGACTCGGCAGGAGCCGCGTTTTTTGATGGTAAAAAACGGACAGTACGATCGTTTAAATCAGTGGGCCGCGTGGCACAACTTGAGGAAAAACTAGCCAAGCATAATTCGGATTCAGAACTTGCGATTTTCCATACCCGGTGGGCTACCCACGGAACGCCCACGGTTAAAAATGCACATCCTCACACAGACTGCACTTCCAATATTTGGTTAGTTCACAACGGAATTATTGAAAACTATAAAGATTTAAAGGCGCGTCTCGTTGCTCGTGGGCATACGGTTACATCAGATACCGATACAGAAATACTTACTCATTTGATCGAGGAATATTTTGACGGAAATTTAGAAAAGGCGGTAACAAAGGCACTGAAACGAGTTGAGGGGACTTATGGTCTTGCCATAATTTCCCGAGATGATCCTCACAAAATTGTTGCAGCGCGAAATTCCTCTCCCTTAGTGATTGGCGTAGGAGAGGGGGAGTTTATGGTTGCCTCTGACGCTTCGCCTATACTACCCCATACGAACAAAGTGGTGTACCTAAACGACGGTGAAGTCGCGACTATCACACAGAAGGGGCTTTCACTTTCCAACCTTAAGCAGGAGACTTTGATACGCGCGCCAGAAGAGCTTGACTGGGCCGCAGACGAAGCACAAAAAGATGGGTTTCCCCACTTTACCCTTAAAGAAATTCATGAAATTCCCGAAGTCATTGCAAATAGTTTGCGGGGAAGGATAGTAATGAAAGAGGGACTCGCAAAACTCGGGGGCCTTGAAGGTTTCGAGGGTCAACTTCGCGATGTATCAAAAATAATTATGGTAGCCATGGGGACGGCCTATAATGCGGGCTTGGTAGGCGAGTATATGTTTGAAGAATACGCAGGGATCACAACTGAGGTAGAAAACGCTGCAGAGTTTAGATATAGAAAGCCGATTATCGACAAGGGTACCCTCGTACTTGCGATTTCTCAGTCTGGCGAGACGGCGGATACACTTGCGGCGCTTCATGAGGCAAAACGAAAGGGAGCGCTCACCCTCGGGATCGTTAATACCGTAGGGTCGACCATAGCACGAGAAACAGATGCGGGGGTATATAATCACGCGGGTCCGGAAATTGGTGTTGCTTCCACCAAGGCATTTAACTCTCAACTTGCGGTTTTCGCGCTTCTCACACTTTTCTTAGGCCGCCAGCGTCAAATGTCGCAGGTCATGGGGAAGCGAATCGCTGAAGAACTTTTATCGATCCCAGATAAAATTCGGTGGATATTAAAACAAGACCAAAAAATAAAAGCACTTGCGAAAAAATATTCGAAGTTTGACAACTTTTTGTATATGGGAAGAAAATATAATTTCCCTATTGCATTTGAAGGTGCGCTTAAATTAAAAGAACTTTCATATGTACATGCAGAGGGGTATGGAGCGGCAGAAATGAAACATGGTCCCATTGCATTGATTAATAAAGACTTCCCATCTCTTTTTATTGTTCCAACCGACAGCGTTTATGAAAAGGTTGTCTCAAACATAGAAGAAATCAAAGCGCGTAAGGGGCTAGTAATTGCGCTTGCAACTCAGGGGAATAGAAAAATAGTCCAACTTGCAGACGACGTAATCTTTATTCCTAAAACACTCGAGATGTTAACCCCCTTGCTTTCTGTGGTACCTTTGCAGCTTTTCGCGTATCACGTGGCAGTACTTCGCGGGTGTGACGTGGATAAGCCCAGAAATTTGGCAAAATCAGTAACCGTTGAATAATATAAAAATGAACGAGGTCGGACCTCGTTCATGGTATAACAAAAAACCGCGTGTGAGCGGTTTTTAGATTATCTCTTTTCCAGGATGGTCCAGCCGTTTTTGTCTCGTTTAACTCTGTTAGGCTCTATTATTTGTCTGCCGCCGCGAATGACAACAAAACATCCTAATTTCGTTCCTCTCGGGATGTCTTTCGTGACAAGTGACTTCGCTGCGATATAGGCTTTTGCCCCGATTGTCACAGGGGCAATGATTTTCGTACCGCTTCCCACAAACACATCATCTTCAATTATGGTTTTATTTTTATTGCGGCCATCGTAGTTACATGTTACTAGGTATTCATCATCCGTATCAGAATCAGATGTTATTTTCGAATCCGCTCCCACGTTACAGCGTTTGCCCATTTCTGTATCGCCTACGTATGA
>JAHCSD010000024.1 GCA_018609185.1 Patescibacteria group bacterium | reverse complement strand
GTGGTCTATTTCTTTGCTAACGGCAAAGCTGACGGAAACGCAAGTATGAAAGACACTTTGGGAGGGAAGGGAGCAGGTTTGGCTGAAATGACCAATGCCGGACTTCCTGTACCGCCCGGATTCACTATCTCTACAAACGCCTGTCGGGAATATCTTACTCACAAAAACCACACTTCTACAAAAGTCAACCAAGAAACCTTTAAGGCACTGGCCTGGCTGGAACGGGTTAGCAAACAAAAGTTCGGTTCCCTGACTAATCCGCTGCTGGTATCCGTCCGGTCTGGAGCTAAATTCTCTATGCCGGGGATGATGGATACAATCCTCAACCTCGGACTCAACGACAAGACGGTCGGGACGCTGGCGCGGCGAAGCCAAAACCCTCGCTTTGCCTGGGACTGCTACCGCCGCCTGATTCAGATGTTCGGGGAGGTCGTATTTAAAATCTCAAGGACAGCCTTTGACGATGTTTTTGACGACATCAAGGCGAAAGAGAAAGCCGAAGCCGACACCGACCTGAGCGCAAAAGCCTTGATGGAGATGGTTGTCTGTTACAAGGGGATTGTGGAGAAGGAAACTGGTCAGGCATTTCCCCAAGAACCCCGCAAGCAACTCCAGATGGCCCGTGATGCTGTTTTTCAGTCGTGGAACACCCCACGGGCTATCACCTACCGCAAGATGAACTCCATCCCGTACGATTTGGGAACTGCCGTGACTGTACAGTTGATGGTTTTCGGCAACATGGGTAACGACTGCGGGACTGGTGTAGCCTTTACCCGTAATCCTTCTACTGGGAACAGGGAGTTTTACGGCGAGTATCTTTTGAATTCTCAGGGAGAGGATGTCGTTGCGGGTATAAGAACGCCAGTCCCGATTGCAAAACTCAGGAAGAAAATGCCAGCAGTCTATAAGCAGTTAATCCGCATCGCCCAGCGGCTGGAAAAACACTACCGGGACATGCAGGACTTCGAGTTTACTATCCAAGGTGGCAAACTTTACATGCTACAAACCCGGACAGGGAAGCGCACTGGTCAGGCCGCCCTCAAAATTGCCCACGAAATGGTCAAGGAAAAGCTGATAACCAAAGAAGAAGCTGTCCTGCGCGTTGCGTCCGGCCAATTCAAGCAACTCATGCACCCCGTAATCGCTGTAACTGGGAAGTTAGAGGTAATCGCCAAAGGGCTACCAGCTTCACCCGGAACTGTGGCTGGGCGGATTGTATTTACTGCCGATGAGGCGGTAGAGAAAAGCGCAGACGGGCCGGTCGTTTTAGTCCGGTCCGAAACTGTACCCGACGACATCCACGGGATGCAGGCCGCCGTGGGGATTTTGACCAGCCGGGGCGGCCTGACCAGTCACGCTGCTGTGGTTGCACGTAGCATGGACAAGTGTTGCATCGTGGGGTGCGACGCCATTCAGCCCAACGAGAAGGAGCGGACGCTTTCTGTGGAGGGATACACACTGGACGGGAATGACTGGTTATCCCTTGACGGAAATACTGGCCGGGTTATTCTTGGACAGGCTTTCACCCTAAACCCCTCCAAGGGATAATCAAGACTATTGGGAATAAAGAGGAGAAATAATGTTAGACCCTGAAATTGTTGGATTACATATCGCTATGAATGACAGTGATACTCACAAAAAACTTGATGAAGTAACCAGAAGATTAATTGAGGAAGGCTCATTGCTAACTCTTACAGCATTGGTCAAAGTCAAGGATGGTAATGCTGGGATACAAGTTATAATACCCAACAAGCTATCTTATAATCAACGGCAGGTATTAGTGAAAGCAGTAATAGAAATGCTATTGATGAATGAGATTAAGGATAAATCTGGAATGAAATTGACTCAATACTAATTTATTCCTTGACAAATACGTTTAAATGTGTTAAGATGTAATCATGCTAACAATTACTAAACATGGAAAGAAGATAAAAGTAGTTGGGATTAGTAATCTCGATGAATTACCAAATGATGAAAGAGTTAGCATACAATATAAGAATAATGGTGAGGGTTGGCAATCATTTAGAACTGTAATTCGCTGGAAAGTGATGAAAAAGTTGTTCAATGAAGGCCCGTTTCGGTTTGATTACTACGCGATACTGACTGAGAAAGTGGATTTTCCTATCCCTATCACATTGGAGTACAGATGGTTACGGAGTAATGGTGAAAGGAAAATGCCCTATCCTACATTAGAACAGCTGGATGAGCATATAGAATTCAATGGTGACATTAGGCTAAATAGTTAAGCCATCGGACTGTGAATCCGATGATGTGGGTGCAAGTCCCATGTGTCACCCCAAGATTAAAAGGAGAATAATTCTAATGAGTAACAAAGCAACCCGAAATCTCGCAACAGAGAAAAACATTAAACTGGCTGCGGTTGGTATGACAAGAAGAAGGCGGAGAAAGTTGAACCAATCTGGTGCTGGTAAGACTGGTTACTACCACGCTTCCAAACTGGTAAAGGATTGGTATCCAGTAGGTCAAAAACCAAAGCATTTAAAGTAGTCTAGGGGTAGCCAAGACAGTTAAGGCGACAGTCTGCAAAACTGTAAATCGCGGGTGCAACTCCTGCCCCCTAATCCATTTTTACGGAGGATAGTGTGCCCATATTGAAACCAAAGTCTGCTTCTAACAGTAAAAGAGTACGATGGCTGGAACGGGCTTACGACCAAATTCGTAAAGATTTACTGGTGGAATTACCTACAAAGTGTGAGATTACAATTGGATTCACTAACAAACGCAATGCAGTTAGTCAAGTTTGGCATAAAGGTTGGGTTAATAACGAGGGTAATAATGTTCCGTATATTATTATTCATCCAAAACTTCTTGAAAATCAACTTGAAATACTAGCAGTTTTACTCCATGAGTGTATTCACATTTTGTATCCTCACGCTGGTCATAAAGGCGCGTTTGCTGATACGATGAAACGGGTTGGATTAGAGGGTAAACCAACAAAAACTAAACCAAACAAGAAATTAAGAAAGATTTTTCAGAAATGGCAATATGATAAACTTGGTAAATATCCTTTTTGTCGTGTTAATTTAACTCAAATAGGTAAGAAACAGACTACGAGATTGCGGAAATACATTTGCGGTCACGGTCAGATATTACGGGCTGCTACGGATGAATTGATGGCAAATTGTGAGGTGTGCAGTAGCCCGTTTAAACTGGTAGATTTGAAGGAGAAATGAAATGATGAAATTGTTGAGAGAGGGTACGTGGCGTCTTTTTGTTATAGAAGGAATTGGAGGCCATGCCCAACATGGTAAAAATTGGCCTAAATTTTATCCCTTTGATGGAACGTCTGTTTCGCCTATTCCATTTCGGGAATATCAGCGACAAGTTGAAGGGCATCCACGGTTTCTAGTTCGAGTTGAGACATTGGCTCAGATGAAAGATGAACGAACAACAAACGCTACCATGCAAACAATTGTCACAAATATCGAAAAAATGGATGAATTAATAAATCGAGTAATTATGAGACATGGGTTAGCTCAATGATTAAAACTATCGCATCTGCGGTAATCCTTGAAGGTACACTCCCTTGTGGATGTACTATCATCGTTAAGCAAAAGCAAGAGGATAATGTAAGTTCCGTAGCTGGTACATTAAAGTTTACTCTTGGCGATGCGCTGGTAATCTATGTAGCTGTTCCCTGTTCATATTCTTGTACCAGCAAGAAATCTCGACGGAAGCATGAGAATCAAATTGACAGCATACAGCGATTGATGATTAAACAGGCAAATCGAATGGTGGGTAAATGACTCAAAGAAGTGCCATATTAATCACAGCCCTGTTTGGGATTCTGGTTTATGGTTGGAGGTATCGTGAGGAGATTCAATTTATGTTTGAGTATTTGTCAGATTCTTTGCGGGAGGATTAGAAATGATTTATAACGAAAAGGTTTTAGCTTACATAATTGCTGAGGTTCGCCGGCAGGGACATAAGTTTTGGGACGAGCAGGCAGTAATAATGCCTTTGTTAGATGGCCCTCGGAGAACTTTATGGATGTTACATGCTTGGGAAGTAGCTCAAAATATATCTAAAATACGATTACCTCTCTCTGCCGACATAGAAACTATTGGAACATTTGTTGATGATAATGCAGGCTTTCGTAAATGTGGTGTCAGAGTTGGAGACAGAGTTTGCCCTGACTGGAAAGAAGTACCAGATTTAATAAATAAACTTCTGTTAATTATGCCTAAAATATTACCAGAAGAATTCTATCGGGAATTCTTGGAAATACATCCTTTCATTGATGGGAATGGGCGTACTGGAAAGATTCTTTACAACTGGCTTAAAGGTACGCTGAATGACCCTATCATGCCACCTAACTTTTTCAACTGTTTAAATCCATGAGGTTAAAATGAGTCAAGTATTTATCACAAGTGACCAACATTTCGGGCATCCAAGAATGCAAAGTGATTTCCGTGCTCAGTGGGGGTTTCGTTCTGTTCAAGATATGGACAAATATATGGTAGCTGCATGGAATCGTGTGGTGACTAAACGGGATGTAGTATGGGTACTGGGTGATATTGCTTGGACAAAGAATGCTTTGGATACTTATATGCCACAGTTGAATGGGATTAAGAAGTTGGTATTGGGAAACCATGATACTATGTCTAACACGAACTATTTGAAATACTTTACCAAATTGTATGGTATAGTAAAGATTTGTAATGTATGGTTTACTCACGTCCCATTACACTCAAAGTCCTTGCGCGGAAGGTTAAACTTTCATGGCCATCTTCACGTTGCTGGGGATGATAATTTTAAAGAACCATTTTACTACAATGTAAATTGTGAGTATCATGGATTTGCACCAGTACCATTGGTTGAATTGATTGAAGAACAAAATAAGGTTGCAATGTCTTGGTCGCTTAAAAACAATGCTACTCAAGTTGTTGCAAATCAATTAAAGGAGCAATAAAATGAAATACTGCATGGTGGTATTAAACATCAGCCTCTTATTGATTACGAGCATATTGTTTGCTTCTAATGTTCAGGAAACAACAATACTGAATCGAACTGAGGTTAAATTCAAGGTCAGAGATTATAACCCATCAAATCAATACTTTTATCTTGAACCAAAATCTACCGTACTTAGATTTAAATTTGTGAAACTAGTTAATTGTTTAAACAAGAAGAAAGAGATAATTGAATGTGAAAACCAAAAGGATTTAACACCTGAAAATTACTTTCCTGAGTTATTAATGAAGCAGGGAGGTAATGTAATGTGTGAAATATGGGGTGAGAATATCATTCTGTTTAAACAAGTTAAAATGATGCAAACTTTCATTCAATGCAATAACGAAATTTTTGTACTGGCTGACCTTAATATCAAATAAAAGTGAATTTTGTACTTGACAAAGAGATTGGATTATGTTAGACTGTAGATACTCGGAGGATATACATGAAAGAAACTGAGAGAATTCAGGAATTGCAGGAAAGTGTTAGAGTTCATCAGGGGGCTGCTTACTTTACTGAGGAAGGTAGAACTGCTAATGCCTTTTGGGGGCAACGGATGGTAGCAATTAGTAATTTGGAGATTGCTTATCAGATTGCGAGAGCTATTGAGTTTATGCAGGAATCTATAGAAAATGTTGAGGGGAAATTGAATGAAAAATAATTTTACTTGGCTAATCATATCAATTTTTGCCTTATTTATGGGTGCAGAAATTGTTGAGAGTAGCAAAAATTTACAAGAGAGAATGAGTAGAATTGAAACTGAACCAATAATTACTGAAACTGTCCTAT
This sequence comes from Patescibacteria group bacterium, assembly GCA_018609185.1. Lineage (GTDB taxonomy): Bacteria > Patescibacteriota > Minisyncoccia > JAHCSD01 > JAHCSD01 > JAHCSD01. Next base: position 2,773 of record JAHCSD010000024.1, on the reverse strand, counting down.
CCTCATGGTATGGTGAAGCCTATCAAGACAAACTAACAACCAGTGGAGAACCATTTGACCGCTTTGCCCATACTACCGCACATCCTAGTTTACCCTTTGGTACACTGTTAAAATTGCGGAATCCCAAGAATGGTAAAGAAGTTGTAGCAAGAGTAAATGACCGTGGGCCATATTGTGAGTATCCGGGGAGCTATTATTACTCTTGTGAGGAAAAGCGGGGTTTGGATGTGAGTGAACATATCGCAGAGAGTTTAGGGTTTAAACAGGATGGGGTTGCGTTGTTAGAGATTAGTGTATTACAGAAAATAGACTAAAAATCTCTAAGCCTAATTTGGATAAGGAGAAAGAATAATGAACAAAAAAGACTTAGAACGTAAGCGCGTTTTACTTGCTGCTGCAATTCCCTCAAAGGGGTTCGTGAGAGAGGCGTAAATGTCAGAATACATTACTTTTTCATGGAAAGGTGTTCCAATTCGGAACATACGCTTTTGGGCAAAAGAGCGCGGAGAAAAAATGGTTAGTTACCGCGCCCACCGTAAGCGTCCCAACTTCCTTGGGGCCGCTATGGTTACGGAGGAATACTTTGGGGAGATGCCTGAATTGTTTTTCAATAATCTCCGAATGGATAATGGGTGGATATATAGTAGGAAAGAGGCATAAATAGCAAAGAAACCCGTCAAGAAAGCCAGCAAAAGGCTGTGAAAAAGGAAAAGGAAAACTAACATGACCGAACCAACCAAAGACCGGGCGCAAGAGTCGGAGGCTGTATGGGCAATTCGTAAACTGGTTCAATGCACAAAGGATGACCCGTGCGCTTATGACAATTCCTGTAAAAATCACCGCCAACTTTCTGATTTGCTTTGCAAGGAATCAGAACAGCGGGAGGTTTTGGTGGTGGAGGGGTGTGCCAGTTTTACCACCTGTCCCCGTTGCGGCAATGGAGAGGAACCTTTTCAAATAGACCCAGTTGATGTTGGTGGAGATGGAAGGCTGTGGGTACACCAAGACAAGCATAATACTGGCCGAGTTGATTGCTGTTGGCCTACTTCTCTCCGCACCTCCCATCCCAGCTACACAGCCATCCTTGCCGAGATAGAGCGGAAGGCGATTGAGTGGATTCCCTGTAGTTGTGTTAAGTCACGCGCACCGGAATCATTAAACACTGAGGAAATTCTGCGCTTTGAGTGTGACCGTTGCATAGCTTTGAAAGCCCTGCAACCCAAGGTGGACAATCCCAGTCTGTCTGTGTCCCTCTTCGAGCAGAAGGAGAACCCAAAATGACCATCTCCCAAGACACCAACCAAGTCCCAACCAACCTGACTGAGCGGCTGGCGCAAGACACTGGAATTGCTATTGCAAAGCATATTGTTTGTACTAAGGATGAGTACGAAGATTTAAAAATTGAGTTGATGGGGGTTTTTGCACATTACACCAAAGACCTCATCACCAAGCAAGAAGTCGAAGAGCGGATGGCGGCTGTAGCAGGAGAAATACATCAATCTATCACTCGAATGGCTGATGAGTATGACAGGCAGGGAAACAAAGGAAAAGCTGATGGATGCTACAACGCAGCTATGCTTGCTTCAGAACACAAGAAGTGCAATACCACCGAAATCATGGCCCGGCGGGACAAGAGAATTGCCGGGGACGCTTCTCAAAAGACGGTTATGTTGTATAGCTGTTCTCACAATATGTGGTATTCACAGTGCTCTATTTGCTCTCCAGAATCGGTTCGCCTCACAGCCTTGGAGGAAGCGGCGAAGGCCAGATGTAATTACTGCCAAAGGAATCTGCGGGTAGAGCATCAAGGGCAGGGGAATAATTACTGGCATTGGGATGAAGCTAAGGGTGGTTTTATCTTACCCTGTAAAGCATCACCAATCCGCGCATTGATGGATTCCAATGACTGACCAACCCACACCCAGTAAACCCAAGCGCAAGAAGGCGAAGTTTAAGGTAGGACAGGTGGTTAGAATTGTTCCGCTGGAAAGAAGGCGGGGAGCCACCTTTCGGATGGTCGCAGAAGTGGTATTTGTCTCCGTCGTGGGGAAATACAGCTACGGGATGTCCGATGGAGTTACTTGGCTCACGGAATCCGAACTCCGTCCCCTAACCAAAAAGGAGAGCGGATAATGACTGACACACCAAGCAGTCAATCTCCTTTTACGGGAGGCACTTGTGCATATGAAATTACAAAGTTGAAAATCAAAGGTAAAACGGAGATTATTCATGGCTGATAAACCAACCCCCAAGCTAGAACCAAACGAGCGGTTGTTTTATGCCTGTCCCCGTTGCGCGAGGGCGTTTAGCCGAGAAGAAGCAGGATTAGAAGTTTGTCGTGGGTGTGGAAAGTGCGTCGCCTGCTGTTTATGCCGTATCGAGCAAGGAGATTTCTGATGGCAAAGCCAGAACCAAATGATGCTGACCGGAGGAGGGCCGAGAGAATTTCGGTTTGGCTGCGCGAACAAGGAATAGTAGCCAAGGGAATACAAGGAGTAGATTCTGCGCATCTTTGGAATAAGGCAAGGGAGATGTTTGCCGCCGAATTCGCAGCGGTGCGGGAGGCAGCTTATAGGGAAGGATATAATTATGGTGTTATCAGTGGAAAGAATTTCGCTTTCCTTCCCGGCCCCTGCGGGAAGCATCCGAAGGCTTGCGAGGCAGAAATACTTGATGATCCCAAAAACTTTGACAGTACAGCGATGATTTGCGCCGCCTGCGAAAGAGAAAAGGCGCTGGTGGAGGCGTTGGAATCAGTAGAATCCATGCTCAG
>JAHCSD010000023.1:6568-8557 GCA_018609185.1 Patescibacteria group bacterium | reverse complement strand
CAAAAGAGGTGCAGGTGATAAACCTTGTAACTAGGCTCATCGAAAACGCAATTGCGCTCAACGCTTCTGACATTCATTTTGAACCAAGAACAAATGATCTTCTGATTCGGTATCGGGTTGAGGGGGTACTCCGTGAAATTTTAAAAATTCCCAAGATTGTGCATCCCTTGATTGTCGCGCGCGTCAAGATCATGGCAAATCTTCAGATTGACGAACACAGGAAACCGCAAGATGGAAGAACACGGTACGAAGGAGGAGAAATAACGATAGACATCCGCGTCGCCATCATGCCCACTATGCACGGAGAAAAAGTCGAAATGAGGCTTCTGAAAGAATCTACCCGGCCCATTAGCCTCCGGGAGCTCGGCTTTCTTCCTGAAAACTTAAAATTGATCCAGGACGAAATCAAAAAAACCCAGGGGATGATCCTTACCACCGGTCCTACCGGGTCGGGAAAGACGACCACACTCTATGCGATACTCCATATTCTTAACCAGCCCGCAGTCAATATTGTAACCGTAGAAGACCCCATCGAATACGATATCCAAGGAATAAACCAAACACAAATCAATACCAAGGCAGGGGTTACGTTCTCAAAAGGACTCCGCGCGATTGTGCGTCAGGATCCCGACATTATTATGGTGGGAGAAATCCGGGACGAAGAAACAGTAAACATTACGATCAACGCAGCGCTCACGGGGCACTTGATCCTTTCAACGCTTCATACAAATGACGCCCCCGGTACCATTCCCCGCCTTATCGATATGGGCGCAGAACCATTTCTGATTTCTTCCACGCTCAATATCGCAATGGGACAGCGACTTGTCCGAAAAATTTGCCAGACGTGTATCGAGTCCTATGACGTCACCGAAGAACTTGTGAAACTTATGAAGAGCCAGCTTCCAGCCTCGACCGCGGTAATCCCCAAACGTTTATTCCGCGGAAAAGGATGTAATGTATGTAACGCAAGCGGGTATCGGGGCGTGATCGCAATTTATGAAATCTTGAAAGTGTCAGAAGCCATTAAAAAAATGATTGTGGAACGTAAAACTGCCTCAGACATAAAACAAAAGGCGCTTGAGGAAGGAATGAGAACCATGTTTGAAGATGGACTCGCAAAGGCCCAATCAGGTATTACTACTATAGACGAGGTATTAAGAGTTATCAGGGGGTAAGGGCTTTCTCTAAATTTTCAAGTTCGAAGAACGCAGAAAATGTAGCCAGAAAACCTTACCCCATTAGATGAGCGAGCTTGCGAGCTCTATCTAACGGGGTGCTCAATTTTGTAACCGCTCGCGATGCTCGCGGGCAAAAATGGCATGAAGTACCACTACGAAGCAACCAACCAAATGGGAGAAATCGTTAGGGGAGATATCACGGCCCCCAACAAAGATTATGTATTTAACTTTCTCACGAAAAAGCAGTTAACGCCGGTCAATATCAAAGAAGCAAAGGCTGACGAGGAACAGAAAAAGCTCAAGCTTCCTGCCCGCGGAAAAATATCTTCCTTAGACAGGATCATCCTCGTAAAACGGCTTGCGGCGATTCTTAAAGCAGGGGTTCCGGTTGTGGAAGGTTTTGATATTCTCATTAAAGACAGTGAAAAACCCTACCTAAAAAAGGTGCTTATTGAAATCAAGGAGATAATGGAACGAGGAGAACCGCTCGCCGCAGGATTTGCTGCATTCCCAAAAGATTTTTCTCCAGTATTTATTGGCTTGGTCCAAGCCGGAGAAAATACCGGGAACCTGGACGAAACACTACAGGAAATTGTCGTGCAACAACAACGGGAATATAAACTCAAGTCAAAAGTACGTTCCGCTATGATCTATCCCGCAATCCTTCTTTTAACGAGTATCTTTATTATTATTATTCTTGTCACATTCATATTGCCCCGCATCACTGTTGCGTTCGCCCAGTCGAATGTTGAGCTTCCGTTTATCACCCGAATTGTTATTGGTGTTTCCAGTGTATTTTCCCAGAGCCCCC
>JAHCSD010000023.1:0-6558 GCA_018609185.1 Patescibacteria group bacterium | reverse complement strand
CCCCCTCCTTACCATCTTGGGATTTTTCGTTTTTATGGGACTGGGCGCATTCCTCACGATATGGAGCCCCGCTTCGGTTAAAACAGTAATGGAAAAAATTCTTATGCGGATTCCCCTCATTTCTAAAATGATGCGCCAGCTCGCGCTTGCGCGCTTCGCAGGGATTCTTTCGGGGCTGTTAGGAGCAGGGCTTCCCGCGACAGAGGCGCTTAAGATAACCGGTGCATCTATTGGAAACGAAACGTACAGAAAGAAGCTTGCTGAATCCCTTGAAGCAATCAAGCGGGGAACCTCAATCGCAGACTCTCTTCGGGAAGACACAAGGCTTTTTCCTCATATCCTGATATCGATGGTTGCGGTGGGTGAGAAAAGCGGAACGCTTGACGAAACACTGGGGTCGCTTGGAGAATTCTATGAGGAAGAAGTAGATCGCCTGGTAGAAAACCTGCTCTCGCTTCTTGAACCACTCCTTCTGCTTGTTATGGGACTTATTGTCGGAGTTATCGCGATGTCTATCCTTCTTCCAATTTATAAAATGGTTTCAGGTATACAATAAGGGCTTGGCCCAAGAGCTCGCCCGAGGCGAGCGATTGGCTGCCAAACCTTACCCCGTTAGATGAGCGAGCTTGCGAGCTCTATCTAATGGGGTGCTCACTGTTCTAACAACTCAACGTCGCGAACAAGTTTGCTTGTTTCGTTGAGAACATTGGCATGCTTTTCTTCTATCAAAAAGAAAAAATAGCCGGGCTTGCCATCAGCGATGAAGCTGTTGGCTTATTACTATTTAAGAAATCTAAAAAACCGCTCCTGCAAGAATACAAAAAAGAACACGGGCTCGAAAAGGGCATAATTCAGGACGGTGTTCTCCAGGATAAAAAACGGTTCCTGAAATCCCTCAAACAGATTGTCCCTCCCCGTCTATTCCATGGCTGGAGAGAACCCCGAAAAGTCGTGGTAAGTATCCCGGAACAACTCGTTCACTATACCAGTTTTCTCGTACCAAAAAGTCTTGCGCTGCAGCCGCTGGAAGACACTATTTCTTCAAATCTGGAAAAAAACTCTCCTTTGCCCTTCGATCAAATCATCTATGACTGGGAAGAACACTCGTTTTCAGATAAACAAAAACGCATACAGGTGGCATATGTTGAACGCGGGAAAATTGACGATTACCTGGAAACCATACAAAAAGCCGGGCTCCACCCTGTTGCGCTTGAAGGTGAATTTTTGAGCATCCGTCGATTCCTCACGTCTCCCCCAAAAGGAGGACGCATCCTGCTTCTTCTGAAACCAAACCGAATTACAAGTATTATCCTTTCTGGTAACATTGTGTCTTTCAGCCGCACTACTGGCTGGGAAGGAACCGAGAAAACACTCAAAAAAGAACTCCTGCGCATAATCGAATACTACTTTACCGAACACCCGCGCGGGCCGGTTATTAAAGAATTAATTGTTGACGCAGGAGAGAACGAACGCCTCAAAGTCCAGACTCTTGAGACTGAGATAAGACGACTCCTGAAAATTACGATTACCGAACTGAAGTTTCCTTCGCTTGAGACAACCAGTGGGGCCCTTTTGGGGTCTGCCCTGCGCGGACAAGTCCCCCGGGGCAAAGACAAATTTATCAGCCTCATGACCCCCGGAACAGAAGAGCTCTTTCATGAAGCCCAGGTACTTTTGTTTTCAAAGATTGTAAACGATTTTATCATCATTATATCGGTCATTCTCGTAATTATTTTCTCCCTCACCTCATTCTATATTCTTCCCGGCTTTGAAAAACAGAAGGACGAACAAATAGCCATCAAACGAGCGCAACCTGCAACCCAGGAAATCGCTGAACTCGAAGAAGAAATAACAGGATTTAATACTATTGTTGAACCGCTCGCCAATATTGAGGGGAGTTCGCCCGACTGGGTTACGCCCCTAAGAGACATTACTATTCGGGTTCGCCCGGGAATACAAGTTACAAACATTTCAATAAACTTAGCATCTAGTGCCGTTCAACTTGGCGGGACAGCTGAAGACATTGGATTCATGCTCGACTTTAAATCCGCTTTATCGTTCTCGGGAATTTACGAGGGAGACCTCACGATTCCCTTTTCTTCATTTGAAAAAGATACGGGTATCCCCTTTACATACACCTTACACCTTAAAGATAGATCTATTTTATTCCCGTTCAAATCATCGCCTCCTCTTCCATGAATAAAACACTAAAAAAACAGTTGATGATATTCTCTGCCCGGGCAGCAGTGGTGATTTTATTGAGCGCCCTTATAAACGGATATTTAATAAACAGGATTCGAACACAACAGGACGCCATTGAAACTAAAAAACTGGTTATCGCGGAACTTTCGTTTCAGGAAGACAAGCTTGCGGAGCTAAAAAAAGAATTTGACGACGTGGTGGGAGCTCTCTTTATTCTTGAAGATTCCCTTCTTCCGCGGCTTGATCCCCGACCCTTCAAAAACAAAGTGCTTGCCTTTGCGGAAGAGACGGGCAACAAGGCAGAAATTTCCCTTGCAGGAGAAACTGCAGCCAAAAGCGTCTATCCCGCTATCTATACGGCTTCCTTCACCCTGCAGCTCGAAGGGACCCTGGATTCAATATACGCATTTCTTGACGGGATTAAAACATTTGATCACTTTGTGATTATAAGCAGCCTGTCGCTTACCGGAGATCCCGATCTTAATTCGAATACAAAAGCAAATCTTACGGCAAACATTTATCTAAAGTAAGGGCTTTGTCCAAGAAGCCTGAGCATTAGCGAAGGCTGATTGGTTACAAAACCTTACCCCATTAGATGAGCGAGCTTACGAGCTCTATCTAACGGGGTGCTCACTGTTCTAGCAACTCAACGTCACAAACAAGTTTGTTCGTTTCGTTGAGAACACTGGCATGCCCAAAAAACCTCGCGGTCGTCTCATAATTAAGCTCCAAAACTTCTTTCTTAATAAAAAGGTATACCCATACCTCGCCCTTGGGTTTGTCGCACTGACCTTTCTCGCAACATCTGCTTTTATCTTTTTCACCATACTCGACTCACTGAATCAAACATTTGAGGAGCGGCGGCTTGAACCGGTGCTTCCCATACGTGTTAACTTTGGCGCTATTGATACCGTAGCATTAAAATTGGGGATTGAGATCCCGGCCCGTAATATCCCTTCGAGCGACAGTCTCGCCACAAACTCTGCGCCCGTTATTTTTAACTTTACCTCAATCCGGTCACAGGTTCTTCCGGGAGAAACAATTACTATCTTTCTTAACGCCTATGATCCCGACGGAGACGAGGTGGATATCCGCTGGAATGCAAGCGCAGGAACGCTCACCCCTCTTGCACGGTACGGCCCCGCTCGCTGGAAAGCGCCGCAAAAAACAGGAGACTATACCATAACCGTCGCATTAACTGACAATCAGTTTGGAAGGACTCCTGTTGCTACCTCTCTTAGTTTAAAGGTGATCCCTAAGCCTGCCGGAGAAATCTCTCCCCAGGAAATCCCGCAGATTGCAACTAGACTTGTAGGCCTTGTAAAAGAAGAAGGACGAGGAGAACTCTATCTTATAAAATCTGACGGAGGAAAACTCTTTAAACGCGTCGTGGTCGATCCAAGAGTCATTGATTTTTACAGCCACGTTAATTTAAATACGGTTCAAATTGTCCCCCAAGGCACGCTGGATGAATATATCCTTACCAACTGGGTACGAGGGAGAGATAAAACAAAAGTATACCGGGTAAACCTGGACGGCACCAAACAGTGGCTGCGAATGACATTTGAGCAGTTTGAAGCACGAGGAGGATCAGACATAGCCGTATTTACCGTTAACGATGCGGAGGTCAGTTCCTACCCCGACGGAAGAGATATAGGGGCTTTGCCCAGTCAAACGAGTCCATAGGACGAAGGTTGACTGGTTGCAAAACCTTACCCCATTAGATGAGCGAGCTCTGAGAGCTCTATCTAACGGGGTGCTCAATTTTATAACCACTCGCGTGGCTCGCGGGCAAAATTGGCATGAAACAGGTCGTATTAATCATATTAGATGGCTGGGGCGAGGGAGAACATACTCTTGCGAATCCCCTTACCAAGGCAAATCTTTCGACGTTTACCGAAATGGAACGGTTCTACCCTTATGCCCTCCTTAACGCTTCGGGGATCTCAGTTGGACTTCTTTGGGGAGAACCAGGAAACAGTGAATCCGGACACTTAAACTTGGGTGCCGGAAAAATTATCTACCAATACCTCCCTCGTATCATCCTCTCAATTCGACGGGGATCTTTTTTTACTAACGCGGCATTTCTTAAAGCTGCACACCACACAAAAAAGAATTCTTCACGGCTTCATATTATGAGCCTTTTCTCTTCCGGATCAGTGCACGCCTATAGCGATCATCTCTATGCCCTTCTCGAATTTGCAAAACGCCAAAAGCTTTCAGAACGTACCCTTGTTCATGTGTTCACCGATGGACGGGATGCACCTCCAAAAGAAGGGAAAAAGGTAATCGCAGAACTTGAAAAAAAACTCGCTGAAGAAAGATTGGGCCAAATCGGGTCTATTATGGGAAGAAAGTTTGCCATGAACCGAAATGATGAGTGGGAACTTACCCAAGCCGCCTACGTTCTGCTCACGAAAGGAAGGGGGGGGGGAATTACGAATGCCGCAGATTATATAACATCCCAATATCAAAAAGGTGTCACAGACGAATACATCGAACCGGCAATCGTAGGGAATGAAGCCCCTCTCATACAAGACGGCGACGCCGTTATCTTCCTTAATTACCGGGAAGACAGCACACGACAATTAACTAAGGCGTTTGTATTGGATGACTTCAAGGGATTCTCTCGTAAAAAACTAAAAAATCTCCTTTTTGTCACCATGACGGAATACGAAAAAGGACTACCGGTAGAAATTGCCTTTCGGCCTGTAAAAATACTCAAGCCTCTCGCAAAAGTAATTAGTGATGCGGGTTTCCGCCAGCTTCATGTGGCTGAAACCGAAAAATATGCTCATATCACTTATTTTTTTAATGGCCTGAAGGAAAAAGCTTACCCGCGAGAAGACCGGGTTCTTATCCCCTCTTCTAAGGTAAAGAGTTTTGCAGAAACGCCGGAAATGCGCTCCCCGGAACTTGCGATAAAAATAAAAAAAGCGCTCAAGCTCAATCGCTATGCATTTATTTTGGCAAACTTTGCCAATAGCGATATGGTGGCCCACACCGGAAATTTTGAGGCAGGAATTAAAGCGGCAGAAGTTATCAATAACGTATTAAGAGATATAAAAAATGAGGTTCTTGCTCGTGACGCAATCCTACTCGTAACCTCGGACCACGGAAATATTGAAGAAATGCTCGATATTAATACAGGAGAAACAAAAACTGAACACACAAAAAACCCCGTTCCGTTTTACCTCGTTGGCAACCCTTTTAAGGGACAATCCTTCCCCAAGCCCGAAAAAACAGCCGAATCAAACACCCAAGGAATCCTTGCAGATGTGGCGCCAACCGTATTAGAACTTTTGGATATTAGGAAACCGGATGAAATGACAGGCCAAAGCCTTCTCGCGTTACTTGAGTAATGCGAGAAGAGGTCGAACCTCCCCGGGGAGGTTCGACCTCCCAACATTGAAGACGAAAAACACCCGAATTAATTCAGGTGTTTTTTACTAGCCCCTAATCCCTATTGCCTAATGCCTAATGCCTCACCTACGGCGCTATCTCTCTCCAGTCCGGAATTCTAAACCTCACACCAATTTCAATATTTTCCAAATCTGAACATTGATACCCTTCATCATCCCTCACCACGAGAACGGCAGAATAATAACCGGGTGGCCTTGGCGATCTATCGACATATGCATATATGGGTTTTTCTCGATCTGGTAAGGGATTTTGCAAAATAGATCCGGGCTGGCCATCTCCGAAGTTCCAGGTAAAGCCTTCATTGAAAGGCGGAACCGGATCTATAGCCACAACTCCAAGAGGGCACACCACGGGGTTTTTTCCGTCTCCGACGCCGCCCGTATCAAAACAACTGGTAAATGGGGTACTATCAAACGTCACCGGCTCGTCAATAAACGGCTTTGAAGGAATGAAGTTAAACTCAACTGCGGGTTTTGCGTGAAGTACAGGGAAGCCTGTAACAGGATCGACAATTTCGAACGTGGCTAGCTCCGACCAGCCTGACCATCCGTTTTCATTATAGCTCTTGATACGAAAGATATACTCGTTGGGAACTAATTGGTTATAGATTAACTCCGGAATGCCAAAAACCGGAGTATAACTGCAGGTAGTGCCCGAAGGACAAGTTCCAACGGCGAAGGGAACACACGTATCAATCGGGTTAGAAAAACTGCCGCCCGGAACCAGGTCACATGTATCATACACGAGACTGCTGAAATCTGTGGGGTCAGGAACCCCATTATCGTCTTGGGCGATTTGAATCTGGAACGCAGTCTGGGAATGGCCCGTCGCACAAGAATCAACATAGTCCCAGGAAAACGTAGGCCGAATATCAGGACTGTTTTCGCAGTAATTAAGGCTGCTTGCAAGATTAGTGGGAGGCGGAGGCGGAAG
>JAHCSD010000022.1 GCA_018609185.1 Patescibacteria group bacterium | reverse complement strand
CATGCCAATGTTCTCAACGAAACGAACAAACTTGTTTGTGACGTTGAGTTGTTAGAACAGTGAGCACCCCGTTAGATAGAACTCGCAAGCTCGCTCATCTAACGGGGTAAAGAAGTTGTAGCTAAATTTCCTTCGCTTGCAAGCTCGGAACTTTAGACAACTCTCTTTATACCCTCTGAATATTTGCTCCGAGCGCTTGAAGCCTTTGTTCAATGGCTTCGTATCCTCTGTCAACCTGATAGGCGTCTTGTATAACTGTTTCTCCTTTTGCGATAAGCCCTGCAATGATGAGAGTGGCGCCTGCCCTCAAATCGAAACTGTTAATATGTACTCCACGAAGCGACGTGGGTCCGGTGAACTCGGCCCGATGAGGATCGAGAAACGTGACGTGAGCCCCCATCTTGCGAAGCTCCTTTGCATAGTTAAATCTATTTTCGTACAGCGGATCGTGTATCAAGCTCGTGCCTCGTGCTTGGGTGGCAAAAAGCCCAAGAAGCGCCTGAAGGTCAGTAGGGATACCGGGAAATGGGAGGGTTTGAACTTTGATACTCTTAAGTCGCGGCGAATGAATAACTTTTATATCGCATATGCGACTTCGTTCCCGATGCAATATTTCAAAACGGACACCGGCATCTTTTAATTTCTTAAGAAAAAATTCCAGATGCGCGAGGTCAACGTTTTTTATATATATACTTCCTCTGGCGAGCGCTCCCAGGATAAGAAATGTGCCTGCTTCAATCGGATCATAGATAACTGAATGTCTCGCGCCTTTTAGTTGTTTCGCCCCTGTTACTAAAAGACCATGTGGCCCAATTTCTCTAATGCGGGCCCCCAATCTTGTTAAAAATCGCGCGAGGTCACGCACGTGGGGTTCACGAGCGGCCATTTTAATACGCGTTTGCCCCTCTCCGAGCGTTAATGCCATAAGAATATTTTCTGTGGCGGTCACGCTAAACTCATCCAGCACAACCTCTTCACCGCGCAGTCCGCCTTGCGCTTCAATAGTTACACGATCCTCGCGCACGCGTACTTTTGCCCCGAGCGCGCGAAAGGCGTTAAGGTGAACATCGAGCGGACGACGCCCAATGTGATCCCCGCCAGGATAGGGCAGTGAAATACTGCCCAGGCGCGCAAGAAGCGGGCCAAGGAAAAGAACAGAAGCACGAAGTTTTAATGCAGTGCCCCGCTTAAAATGATCGAGGCTCACTTTCTTTGCATCTATCTGAAGCTTTTTCTCTCCGTCCCATGAGACCCTTGCTCCCGTGCTCTCTATCATTTCAATCATGCGATATACATCCTCAATACGCGGGACATTATCAATCGTACAGGGTTCCCTGGTAAGGAGAGAGGCCGCAAGTATCGGAAGTACGGCATTTTTCGAACCCCTTACTTCAATGGTCCCGTCGAGTGTGGTGGGGCCCTGTATGACAAATGTTTGACTTCTGCTGCCGGACATCTTTTCATCATATCTTGAAAGGTTTATTATGGCAAGATACGAGAGTTATGTGATAGGATAATACTATATGACGCCAAGAACAAGAGCACTATTATTTGCTGTTACCGTCTTTCTTTTTTTTGTTACCACGATTGCGCTCACAGGATACTCCCAGGGGTATCGGATCGATTTGGAACACACGCGCATTACCAAAACGGGTGGTTTTTTTATTAAGGCACCTGCGGGCAGCGAAATTACGATAGAGGAAAAGAAAACGAAAAAAGTTAACATTTTGGGCGGAGGCGTTCTTCTCTCCAACCTTCTTCCGGGAGAATACAGTATCAAGATCAGAAAACCCGCCTACGAGGAATGGAGCAAACGGCTTCCCATAGAACCGGGACTCACCACAGAAATACGAAATATCCTTCTCGTGCGCAAAGACCCCCTAAGAGAACAGTTTGCGCGTGACGTAATACGATTCCTCGTGTCCCCCGACCAAAAACAAATCGCCCTTGAAAAAAACGAGGGGATTTGGCTGCTGCGTCCAGATAAACAAGAAGAAACGCTCCTTACCAAAAGACAATTTACTATTATAAGCTGGTCTCCTGATTCTAAGCGGTTACTCTTAGAGGACACACCGGAGAAATATTCCGGGTACCATATTGAAAGCGGCATTGTGCTACCGCTCCCTGGCGGGACTCGAGAACCAAAGTGGCATCCGCACGATTCGAACAAAATTATATTTATAGAAAAGAGGACCCGCGATCTTTTTGCCTACGACCTTGAACACCAGCGCCGTACATTGATTTCCAAAAATGCCGGCTCATACGGTTTTATGGATTCAGATATTCTTATCCTTGATACCGAAACCAAAACTCTCTCACGATTAAATAGTGAAGGCAAAGATCAGACCCAGCTTACCTTCGACCCCCTTGACACAGATGAAGCAACCATAGGCATGCGATTTTTTGCATTTGGGAATCATCTATTTCTCCTGGATAAAGATGGGGATCTTTTGCGCTTTGACGGCTCGTCAGACTCCCTTATGCGTGTCGCGAGCGACGTAACGAATGTTGAATTTTCATCTCTTGGGAAAAGTCTCCTGTATACAAAACAAAATGAATTATGGGTTCTGCATCTCGAAGATATTCTTATTCAGCCCTTTCGCTACAAAAATCAACAAGATCTTATCGCACGGTTCTCTGAACCCATAGAAGAATCTCACTGGTACACCAAAGACAATGAACACATCATTTTTCGATTGGGTGAGGTAATCAGAATAACTGAACTTGACGGACGAGATAAGCGAAACACGGTCGACTTTCTTAGCTTAACGAATAATGTGGCTGACGGAGATATAATGGCGTACAACGAGAAAGATGGCAGATTATACTTTCTGGACGGAGAAATATTGTATGGAGCGAAAATACGCTAGTGATTAGTGGCTAGTGGCTAGCAACTCGTATGTGTCAATTTGTGACGATCGTCAAAAATTGACACATACAAAAACAACTTAACTTAAAAGGAGATCGTCTTGATCTCCTTTGTTTTTACTTTATGCTTCCTTCTTCGATCCAAAAAGTCTTTCTCGAGCCCGTTCCTTCCGAGTTCTCGAGTCTTCCCATTTTGGCCCCTTGATAAAACTAAATAAGAGCCATCCTCCTACGACCAATACGAGAAGCACAATCACGCGCCTTAGGAACATATGTTAGCCTCCTATTGGCTTATGGCACCAACAGCCACAAAACCCTATTCCTGAGTTGGAGCCTACGCAACAAATATGAACCCTCGAGGCACATCCTCCGTGGTCGCCGGGCTTGGACTCGGTAAAATCACTCTCTTCTAGTAATTTCTTTAATCGTTCCTTGTCAACAGGAAACGGCACTGCTGTCTGCTTTTCCTTCTTCGTTTTCTTTCTTTTCGACAACCGAATCACCTCCCTCTCTATGGATGAATAATTTGTGAAGAACCATCTATGTTATTAAGAAAACTTGATTTTGTCAATCCCACACATAAGAAGTACTGCTACGCAATTTTGGCACCCTTGGCGCCAGTACTTCTTATGTGTGGGATCAACAGTTATGTTTGACAAATTTTATCCTATATGCTATAATAAAAATATTAGAAAGGAGGTTCGTAATGTTTTTCCAAGTCGTAGTCAGAGACGATACTGTTGAGTTTTCTCGAGAACCGCTTGCGGTTCTTCCGAATGATATCACTATGCAATTCGCAATGGATGTTGAAAATATCGAGGAAGCAAAGCGAAAAATCGAACAGCTGCTTCCTACTCTCAAACAGAACTGTGACGCAATCGCTCGTGAACTCGGCGGGATCGGTACGTTGCGCTCAACCGCAACCAAAGTCCCGAACGCCGAAGCAGTAGAGGTAAAATTCTCAAAGAGGAACCCCCGTAGCCCTGCGCGATAAGCGCGGGGCTTTATCTTTTTGCCCATTGCGGGGCCTTCCTTGCTTTCTTGAGGCCGGGTTTCCTTCGCTCTTTTTCTCTGGGATCTCGAGTAAGAAACCCGGCTTTGCGTAAGCGTTTTCTAAAATCGGGGTTAAACTTAGTGAGCGCGCGTGAGATGCCATGGCGTACTGCATCGGCCTGTCCATATATTCCTCCCCCCTTAACTTTAACGGTCGCGCGAAACCGCTCCGTGCTTTTCATCCGTTTGAGCGCGGCTAACACCGATTCTTGAAGAACGGTGGTAGGAAAATATTCCTCGATGGGCTTCCCGTTCACAATCACTTCTTTATCCCCCCGCGTAAACAGTCTTACGCGTGCGACTGCCCGCTTTCTTCTTCCTACGGCTTCCCAATAACGTGTGGGCTTCACTACTGCTTTCTTCTCTTTTGATTTTACGGTAGCTGTTTTCTTTGACGCAGTTTTAACTTTGGTCTCTTTTTTAGAGACTTTCTTTTTTGCTGTTTCTTTCTTCTTGGTAGTTTTTTTATTTTCCTTTTTGGTTGATTTTTCGACAGCCATAAATTAAAAACCTATTTAGTAATTTCTTTTGAATATAATCTCAATCGTTTCATCATCCTCGCGCGCAGTTTATTTTTAGGAAGCATCCCCCAGACGGCTTTTCGAAATACGATGGTGGGGTCTTTTTCAAAAACATCTTTATAGCGCTCTGATTTTATCCCTCCGGGATAGCCGGAATAATGCCAGTAGAGCTTCTGTTCCGGTTTCTTGCCTGTCACTTTAATCTTCTCTAAATTAAAGACATTCACGATAATATCCGGTACCAAGTACGGAACAAAATCCGCACTCTTTTTCCCGCGCAAAACCGTCGCCACTTCACTTGCAAAGCGCCCCAGAATCTTTCCCTTAGCGTCGAGTTCAATATTCTTTTGTTTTTCTTTTTGTTTCATGTCGCTTATTTAACAAACTCAATAACTGCCATTTTTGCCGCATCACGCTCGCGAGGTGCGAGCTTAATTATTCGCGTATACCCTCCGGCCCTTGACTTATACCTGGGGCCAATATCCGTCATCATTTTCTTTGATACTCTATCAACAAAATATTTAGCAAGAAGCCTTCGCGCATGAAGCTTGTCTTCTTTTTTTGCATATGTAACCGTACGCTCAATAAAAGGCCGCAGCTCCTTTGCCTTTGCCTCGGTCGTGGTAATCTTCTCGTGCAAAATAAGAGCACTTCCCAAACTTTTGAGCAGCGCCCTCCTCTGATCCCTCTTTAAGCTAAGTGTGCGTCCTTTTTTTCGCTTTCGCATAGTTATTCCTTGAGCGCAAGGCCGAGTTTCTTAAGCGCTTTCTCTATTTCCTTAACACCCTTATCTCCTAATCCCTCCAATTCTTCAAGGTCACTCGCATCTTTTTGGGAAAGCCCGCCGGCTGTTTTTATGCTTGCTGCCTCGAGCGCATTAAGGGTGCGGGTCGAGAGCTTCATGTCTTCCACTTTTGTTTGTCTCGCCTCTTCGGTTTCATCCCTCACACCTTTCTTTGATC
The DNA here is from genome assembly GCA_018609185.1 of Patescibacteria group bacterium. GTDB lineage: Bacteria > Patescibacteriota > Minisyncoccia > JAHCSD01 > JAHCSD01 > JAHCSD01. The sequence continues at coordinate 3,222 of JAHCSD010000022.1, read as the reverse complement.
TAAGTTTCGTTCCTTTTGGCTCCTTTTTTGAAGCAATGCTGCCCGCAAGCGCTCCAAATTGGTCAATAAGAATTTTTGTCGAATGTTCAAGAACTTCTTCTGGTGATAGGGTGCCGTCTGTTTCTATATGAAAACGGAGCTTATTATAGTCTGTCCGTTCCCCCATCCTCATTTTTTCCACCTCATAGTTAACCTTCTTTACCGGACCAAACATTGCGTCAATCGCAATCATGCCCACTTCTAATTTTTCTTTTTGTCTCGCTTCCACCGGAACGTACCCCAAGCCGCGATCCACGTCGATCTCCATATCGAGCTCTGCTTTTTTATCGGTAAGCGTTGCGATGCGAAGGTCTTTATTTACGACCTCGACCGAGGAAGGAGCTTTAATGTCTTTTGCGGTTACCTCTTTTTCTCCCTTCACTTTAAGGGTAAGCCGTTGAGGCTCCTCGGCGTGAACTCTAAGACGCAATTGTTTTAAGTTAAGGATGATATCAACCACGTCTTCGAGTACCCCCGGCAGAGTAGAAAACTCGTGGCTCACACCCTTTATTTTTACACCTACGACAGCGGCTCCCGGAAGAGAAGAAAGCATGACTCTGCGCAAGGCATTACCAAGCGTAATACCATAGCCCGGATAAAGCTCATTTATTTCAAATACACCGCTATTTTTTTTACTTAAGATAGTTTTTGGTTTTTTGGGTAACGAAATCAATTTAGCTTCTTAGCTTCTTAGCTTCTTAGCTTCCGGAGCCCGTATCGTCCTAGAAAGCTAGAAAGTTAGAAAGCTCGTTTAACGTGAATAGAACTCTCCAATAAGTGTTACTTCGCTTGCGACACCCGTCTCCTCAATTGAAGGCAAAGAAACAAGTTTTCCTTCAAGGTTTTGTACGTCCAATGTGAGCCAGGATGGAGGTTCATACTTCTTGAGCACTTCAGAAAGATCTTTAAAGACAGGAGAGACCTTACTTTTTTTCTTAAGCCCTATCGTTTGAGAAACCCTGGTCTGGTAAGAAGGGATGGATGTTTTTTTACCATTCACCGTAATGTGACCATGGCTCACGAGTTGCCTTGCCATGGCTCTTGTATTTGCAAGTCCCAACCGAAATGTCACGTTATCAAGCCGCATCTCGAGCTTCTGAATCGCAAGTTCTCCCGTAGGGGAATTCTTAAAATAGTTGCTGAACTGCTTCTCTTTTACCCCATATATCCGTTTTGCTTTTTGTTTTGACAGGAGCTGCTTTCCATATTCTGAAACCGTTCTTCTCCTTTTGCCCCTGGACTTTCCTTGTGCTCCGGGAGGATACGGTTTTTTCTGCACCGGACACTTAAAATTATCACAAAGTTTCACTCCGGCTCTCCGACATAATTTGTGATTACGTAAGTCCAAGGGACTTGTCTACAGTCTACCGTCTACAGTCTACGACTCCGTTTTCGTTGCGGTAGTCTGTAGTCTATAGTCTGTAGTCTCGTTACACTCTACGTACTTTTGGCGGGCGGCACCCATTATGAGGAATAGGAGTAACGTCTTTTATGGAAGTGATATTGATTCCTCGATTGCCAAGAGCACGTATCGCAGAATCTCTCCCGCTCCCAATCCCCTTCACAAATACAGAAACTTCCCCGGGCATCGTTTTTTGGAGCTTTTCAACAAGTGCTTCGGCCACACGAGAAGCAGCAAAGGGAGTTGATTTTTTTGTCCCCTTAAACCCTAAGGACCCCGCACTCGCCCAGGCGATGACGTCCCCCTGGCCGTCGGCAAACGTAATTTTGGTATTGTTATATGTTACGTGAATGAATATCAACCCTTTTGCTATTCCACGTTTTTTGACAGCAGAAACAGCCGCTTTTTTCTCAAAAGCATCTTCAACTTCCTTGGACTCCTTAAGAATCTCTTCTTCAGTTTTTTCCGTTACGCGCTTTTTGCCCATGCCAATTTTCTCAGCGAGGCAAGCAAGTTTACTTGCGCTGCCGAGATGTTAGAAAATTGAGCACCCCGTTAGATGAGCGAGCTTGCGAGCTCTATCTAACGGGGTAAGGTTTGGCAACCGATCGTCCGCCACAGGCGGACTCTCGGGCCAAGCCCTTATGTCTTTTGTGAAGAGGGCCTTCGTCCGCTTCCCATTGTCTTCCTCACATTTCCCCGCACAGTTCGACTATTTGTCTTGGTTTGCTGGCCTCGTACGGGAAGATTTCTCGTATGACGGATTCCCCGATATGAATGAATGTCTTTGAGTCGTTTTACGTTCATGAGCCGTTCACGACGCAATTCTCCTTCGACGATATAGCTTTTTTCGATTACATCTTTCAATTTATTCAGGTCTTGAGGACTCAACTTGTTTGCTCGCGCATCAGGATTTATATTTACTGTTTTAAGGATTTGATTACTCAAAGACCGCCCTATACCAAAAACATAGGTAAGAGAGATCTCTATTCGCTTTTCTTCGGGGATATTAACTCCCGCAATTCTAGGCATAAATTAAATTATACTTAACCCTGACGTTGCTTATGTCTCGGGTTCTTGCAAATAACACAGACACGGCCCTTCCGCCGCACAATCTTACAATCTTTGCAAATTTTTTTTACTGAAGCTCGAACTTTCATAAAACACCTTACCTCCTTTTCGTTTATAAAGACTATTCGGGAATGGGCTCCAAAAAGCTTTCGGAGAGCGAGCGGGCATGGTTTCGCCGAAGGCGAAGAGCGAGCTCGAGAACAGAGCAGCGATTTTCTCGCTGGGAAAATCGACTGCGTCTTTTTGGGGCCTATTTCGAATAGTCGCCCCTACTTCATCCTATACACAATTCTTCCTTTTGTGTTGTCATAGGGGCTCATCTCAACTCGTACCCTGTCACCGGGAATAATCTTAATGTAATGAATTCGCATTTTCCCGGAAAGGTGTCCCATTATCTCTTCTCCTGAATCTAAGTTAATACGAAACTTTGTGTTTGGAAGAATTTCAATAACTATCCCCTCCTTTACTATTTTTTCCTGTTCATTATTCATTACAGATTTATAACTATAACGTAATTCTCATTTCTCGTCAATAGTTTTAACCACCTCAATCTTAATCTTGTCCGCGGCCCGCGGAACACGTTTTATCCAGAACGGTGAAAAGGTTACGCGCGCTGAATCAAGTGAAGGATGCGAGGCCAAATATTCCCTTACCTCTTCAAGGGATTTTCCCCGTATCGCCTCGATTATTTCTGACTCGTCCACGCGTGT
>JAHCSD010000153.1 GCA_018609185.1 Patescibacteria group bacterium | reverse complement strand
TTGCAAGAAGGCCAAACCCATAAAATGCGCGATCGCCTTCCGGAGCGATTCCTAAAAGAGGGCTCCAGAACTTATCCGTGAAGTTAGCCGCAATAATAATAAACCAGGCTATCACCCCGGCAAAGAATATAATGCGTGTGCCGGTCAGGGCCCATCTTACGATCTTGCCCCTAAACCAATGTAAGATAATTGTTAGGCCAGAGAGTAATTCATCGTCACGCGAGACATCTTTTTTCTCTTTTTTCCTACTCATTTATAACCTCTTTTCAAAGAGCTTGTCACTAACATAAGACCTCTTGCGAAATAATTTTTCGTAACGAAGCGGTTAGATTTCGAGCGAAAATCGTGAAGCGCGAGGAAGCGTATACAGCGTATACGGTGACGAGTGGTGAACGATTTACAGCCGAAATCTAACCGTTGCAGTAGAAAGGGTTGTTTTGTAAGAGGTCTATAACACCCTAGCATAGTTGTATAGAAAAGTCAATAAGGGCTTTGTCCAAGAGTCCGCCCGAGGCGGACGATTGGTTACAAAACCTTACCCCGTTAGATGAGCGAGCTTACGGGCTCTATCTAACGGGGTGCTCAATTATTGCAACCGCTCGCGAGGCTCGCGGGCAAAATTGGCATGCCTGTAACCATCAAACAATTACCAAAATCCGAAGTTTCAATTACCGTTGAAGTTGAGTCCGAACGGGCCCAGGAGTTTTTCGATAAAGCGCTTCGAGCGCTTGCAGCTACTCTTGAGTTAAAGGGATTCCGAAGGGGTAAGGTTCCAGCTAGTATTGCAGATCGGAAGAGCA
>JAHCSD010000152.1 GCA_018609185.1 Patescibacteria group bacterium | reverse complement strand
AGAGAAACAAAAAGATTCAGAGATATAATCCCCGCAAAGGACACCCCCATTTTATTAGGCGCGATCAGTTCCCCCGCAAACGTTCTTATCACTCTTGATAGAAAACACTTTTTAAAAAATGAGAAATTAAACAAACTTAAAGTATCTTTTGAAATAATGAACCCCGGTGAGTTTTTGAACCGGTATTTTTGATATGATTGATAGATTTCAAACAATTCTACGATCAAAGAATATATCCCGAAAAGCTGTTTTTGGCTTGGGGGCGGGGGTTGCTGTCATTATCATGCTAGGTACGTATTTTTTCTTCCTCAATTACCAAAGTGTGTATTCTGACCCCACCCTTCCCGACAGTATCTACGTGGACGGGGCAAATGGAAATGACACTACCTGCGTACCCAATGACCAACTTCAACCCTGCAAGACCATTGGCAAGGGCCTGACCCTTATAGACGGAGGAGGGGATACCGTCTACATCCGGGGAGAAAACACCGATGGCAAACGCATCGCCTACTGGGAGTCTGTCACCAGCACTTCCGCCATCAACGGAACCACCTTCACCAATTGGCCGTCAGATACTAAAAAACCCAAGATATCAGGCGCGCATAAGCTTACCGGTCTTTGGGAGAGTCCCACCCGAGACGTATGGACTTCAACCGGAGACACGTGTGCGGGAGGAACGGGAACTGTCTGGCAGGCTGCCCCTCCCTCGGGATTTGATCCCGCGACATACAAACTATATAAAAATGATGGTTACACAAGCGATGAAACCGAACTGGGATATGTGAGCACTCTTACCGAGCTTACAAATGGGACCGATGATGAGTTTGAGTACACACT
>JAHCSD010000021.1 GCA_018609185.1 Patescibacteria group bacterium | reverse complement strand
ACAGACGCGCTTGTTTTGTCCCTCCTTTTGCCTCCCCCTCTTTAAAAATCTTCACCTTCCCGTATTCTCCATCAAAACCGGGACTAATCTCAACCCTCCCCTCCCGTACACGCATGACACCTCCCGCAATTTCGGGACTGGAAGCATGTTCAATATCTTCACGACTCGCATCATTTAAAATGGCGAATTCGTTCCCCAGTTTTTTGATCAAATCATTATACTCCTTTTTCACTGCTTTTGACGCCTTGCCCACCCCTATTGCTTCTCCAATAATTTCGTCCAGCGGCACGAGGTTTTTGTAGGGAATCGCGTTTTCCGGCCTCTCGCCCTCGGGTCGATCCGCAAGCTCTTCGACCCGGCTCAAGACCCCCACGGTAAGCGGGCGATTACACTTGGGACACATCCCACCCAACTCTTTGGTACGTGCGGGTTCACAACTAAACTTGCAGTTCCTGTGACCATCAACGTGATACTTTCCTTCTTCCGGATAAAACTCAACGGTATATAAAAACTTCTCCTTATCTTTTGTTTTGATAACATCGGTGATCGCCTTATAGGAAAGATCCGTATCAAACACATTTGCTTCCCGTCCAATACGTGAAGGACTGTGACAGTCGGAATTTGAAATGAGCGTAATGTTATCAAGTGCCGATATCCTCCAGTTCATCATGGGATCCGAAGAAAGGCCTGTTTCAATTGCATAGATATACTTTGTATATTCTTCAAAGCATTCTTCAATAGAATCAAAGCCAGATTTTGAGCCAAAAATTGAAAACCAAGGAGTCCAGGCGTGTGCGGGAACAAGCATACAATCACTTGAGGCGCCAAACACAATTTTCGCAAGCTCTTTTGCGTCAAGCCCCAAAATAGGACGCCCGTCCGATTTCAAGTTTCCGATCCATCCCAATTGGGTATTGATTTTATCTACAACCTCGAACGAAGGGGCAAAAATGATATTGTGGATTCTTCTTACTTTGTCACCCTTGGAATAAATACTTGATACTTCAACGGTCAGCATAAATCGGGTATAGTCTTCACCCACGGTCTTCTTAGGCTTGAGGAGGCCACTTTCAGCCGGCTCTAACTTTTCCTGAAGTTCCCGAAGCCACGCCGGATGCGTAAAATCTCCCGTACCAAGCACGGTAACTCCTTTAATCTTTGCCCACTTGTCCAGCTCTTCAATATTCATATCTTTACTCGTCGCCCGGGCATATTTCGAATGGATGTGGAAATCAGCTACGAATTTCATATCGGCATTATGATAACTTAAATTTTGAGAGTGTCAAAGGTTGAAAGAGGCTTGACCCCGTTAGAAGTCCACCCCGCCTTTCAGGCGTGGCGGCAGCCACCTTGGGGTGGCTTACTTCTAACGGGGTTGACAACAACGCAGGAGAAGTTAGGATAAAGGTAGGCCTAGAGCCCAGCTTCTTTCACAATATAAGGAGGTATAGACAATGAACCGTATACCACTAAAGGAAGTTCTTGTTTCGGGATCAAAAAAAGATACACGGACCACCCCAAAAATTCTCCTGATAAACTTCGAAGGAATCGTTATGGATAAACCCGCGGGGACGGGATTAGGAGCAGCCAAAAGCGTAGTGACCCCCGATGGCATGCGCGCGCGGCTTGTTCGTGCAAAGCTTGACCCCCTCGTAAAAGGTGTGCTTCTCAATGTAAGTAGTCCGGGCGGTTCTGCGTCTGCAAGCGACATTATACATCATGAGCTGGAAATGTTCGCCCGAGAGAAGCCTATCGTGGTGTTCACATCGGGTCTCTGTGCCTCAGCTGCCTATCACGCCGCGTCAACCGCTCAACATATTGTCGCTTCACAAACCGCACTTGTGGGCTCGATCGGTGTCATATTCCAGATAATGAAACTTAAAGGACTTGCAGAAAAGCTCGGAGTTGAACCCATCACAATTACTGCGGGAGCCAATAAGGGAATGACGTCTCTCTTTGAGGATATTACACCGGACCAGAGGGGCATGCTGCAAGAATTGGTGGATGAAGACCATGAACAGTTTGTAGCTGCGGTAAAGCGAGGAAGGCCGAACCTCGACCCAAAGATGTTTCCCGAAATTACTAGTGGACAAATATTTTCGGCAAAGCAGGCATTGGCACGAGGTCTTATCGACCAAATTGGCTACGAAGAAGATGCGCTTGAGGGCATAGGAAACCTTGCCGACGTTAAGAAATTCAACCTGGTTGAATACCGCACGAAACGACCATTGTTTGCCGAACTCTTCAATATCGTACCCGGGATGGGAACTTTATCAGCCACAAAAGAAATTCACCAATTCCTCACCGAACATAGCGGGAGACTCCTCCGTATTTGGAGACCAGGGCTATAAATAAATTATAAAAACAAAAGGGCCGTTTCGGTCCTTTTTTCATTTATAAGAAAACTAGATTTAAATCTAGTTTTCTTTTTGAGTGATGGGTACGACCAATCCCGCAAACAGTCCTAGCACAATCCAAAACATCAATCTCCCCTGCTGAAGCGTCCAGAAGAAGTGGTCAAAGAAAGCCATTATAAGAAAGGTGGTAAACAGTAAACTATAAACTATAAACAATAATTGTTTCTCCTGGTCCCGGGTTGACCGGAATGCTTTGAATCCACGATAGAACAAATAGGTAAGGAACGAAATAACTATTGCGAGCCCTGCAATCCCCATTTCGCTTGCTATCAACAAATAGATATTATGAACCGGTTGGTAAAAGCCCTCGGCTTCACCCGCGAGTGACTCTTTAAATGTGGGGATGAAATTTCCGATGCCCACCCCGAACAATACATGCCCTCTGATTTGGCCTGAAGCTTGCTCGGCATATTCCACCCTATGAGTAACCGCTTCTTCCCGGGAATCCAACTGAAAACGGGCAAAAAGATAAGGAGAAAAAGTGGCTATGAGAATCACGGTACAGGCAATAATGATGGTAAGTAGGTTAACAACCTCTGCCTCGTAGTGCTCACGAAGATTTCTGTGAAGAACGAGCAGGCCCAAAAATGCGAGTGTGCCCACCACATACACCCCTATCGCAACCCGAGAAAAGGTAACCACAAGACCAAAAAGAAGAATGAAAAGGGCTGCGGCAAGAAACACGTTAGAACGCAAACGCGAGAATGAAACAAACACTTGAAATCGGGTCTCTCCTCGTTTTAAAAAGAGCCAGTATACAAGAAAAAGTGAAGTAATAAGAAATGCGGCGAGCACATTCGGATGGGGAAACCCGCCATATGCTCGTATTACTTTAACTGATCCAACAAAAAAATTAGCGACGTAAGGAAGATCGGACGCGAGGGGACTTTCGCCGAGAATCTTCAGCCCGAAATCGGATTGCGCAAAAAACTGTGCTCCTGCCCAGAGCGACTGGAGCACGCCGCTCGCAACAAATACTCCGGCAATTTTGCCAAAATCGTAATTTTTGATATTGAAACAGATATAAAAAAATAAAAGAAGAAATTCTCCTAGTTTCACCAACTGATAAAATCCTACTCCCCGGGTATCTGCGTTCACAAGAGAGACCGCCGCGATCACAAACAACACGCCTCCAAAAACCACAAGAGGGGCGAGACCCCTCTTCGACGAAGGGGAATCTGACCCCCGCAAGACCCAGGTCCTCGTTAACCAGAAAAAAAGAAGTGTGAAAACGATAATATCCGTAACATACACAAATACGCTCAAATATTCATTAAATTCGGTATCCCACCAGGCGTGTATCAGCTTCCGCGTTTGAAGCGGAATAAAAAATATCAGCGTATAAAAAAGAATTGTCTCAAGTTTCTTAATGTATAAGTTCATAATGTCTATATGAAGAGAGTGGCAATTTGGTACAGTATTCCTAACACAAAGATGCCGATAAGCAGGTTACGCGCCCACAGAGGAAGATTTATAACATAGGCGGGTTTCGCGGTTTGCATGGTTTTTGATCTTCGATGCACTTCAATAATAACAATTCCGGTGAAACCCCCTATAATTGCTCCTACAAAACTCACCACACCGATAAACTGTTGAATCCCGAAGAGAAAAAGAAGAAGAGCAGGAAAAAGCGCAAGTACCCAGGAAAATAGTTTTGGGAGCCGGTAATCATATAAAAATACGTCCCGCAAATTTACTCCAATAACTAAAAACGAAGTGAAAACAGCAAAAAAGCCGAAGAGGGCCCCCACCCGAACAATTCCTTCGCCTAAAAAAGGAACAAGTCCCTGAATCGCCTCCTGGGATACGGCGCTCCCCGCAACTCCCAGCACGCTTACCACAAACACAATGTAAAGAACCAGGGGAATGAGAGTCCCCAGGGTAATCACCTGTCTCAGTTTTTCTTTGTGTGTACCAAGAATCTCGGAAATCTCGGGGATGGCTGCGGCTCCGGCAAACGCAAAAAGGATGACCCCGTACGAAAAAAAGAATGCTGAACCATCAATGGTTTGTAAATGGGCCATTTCAATATGCGGAATACTTTTTATAAAGAGGAACAATACAATGCCAAACAAAAAAAATGACATTGCTACTTCCGTCTTTGATATGGATCGAATACCAAAAAGGACGATGAATGCCCCCAACGCAAAAAAGAGCACAGAAAACATTACTTCTCCCAGTCCCATAAATCCAAAAAGGATGTGGAGAAATTTTCCTCCCAAAATAATGTAGGCGAGGGACGACCCATACAGTCCGAATAAAATCAACCATGCGCTCCAATGCCCGAATCGTTTTCCAAGGTAGGTAGTGGTAAATCCTATCAGCCGGTGTTTTTCTTTGGTGGCAAGCACCACTTCCCCGTACATCAAATGAATAAGGGTGGTGATCAAACCGAAGACTATTAAAAAAAGGAGCCCGACCACAAATCCGGACTTTGAAAACACATACGGGAGACCAAAAATGCCCCCGCCTACAATAGTTCCTATAAGAGTCGCGAGGGCATAGATGACATTCTTTGTTTTTTGGTCAAGCATGCCAAGGATTTAATCCATCCGTGCTACCCTCCCTAACACGTAAAGGATGAAAAATATGGAAAGCGTGGTGAATGCGGCAAGCAAATAAAAACCAAGCCCGACCGCTACACCGATGGCAGCAACTGTCCACATCGCAGCTGCGGTAGTAAGCCCCCGCACCCGGGACCCCTGCCGCATAATAAGCCCTGCCCCTAAAAATCCGATGCCCAGCACTACTTGCCCCGCGATACGAGACGGATCCACGTCTCCCCCCTCAAATCCATGAACAGAGAGTATGGTAAAAAGAGCCGCGCCCATCGCAACCAGGCTATACGTGCGCGTTCCTGCTGACTTTCCGACATGCTCACGCTCTACGCCAATAAATCCTCCGAGCAACCCGGCAAAAATAATCTGAAAATAAGGAATGAGTTGGCTGAAATCCATAGCTTTTACTTCGTAAAAGAAATCTTAAATTCGAATATCGAAACTCGAAACAAATTCGAAATTCGAATGTTCAAAATCCAAAACAGTTTCGGTCATTGAAATTTTGGTCATTTGATATTGTTTCGGATTTCGGATTTCGTGCTTCGGATTTGTTTATAAACTGTTTACAGTTTATAAACCTTGTATCCTGGTCTCACTTTTTCCTTTACTTTAAGGCCAACGTCGTCACCCTTGTTTGCTTTCTCGATATTCTGGTGTTCCACTTGCATTGAATCGATCTCTTGCTCAAAATCAGTTGCCTCACCCCCCTGGATTCGGATTTTGTCGCCCACACTGATGCTGTCGGTCAGGTTGATAACCGCAACGCTGATATTATCAAAATAATGAGTAATGGTTCCTATGAGTTTTCCTTCTGTTGGCTCATTTGTTGCTTCGACCATGTGATTAAAGCGACCCCCATATCCGAATTCCATCCGAATAATCCTAACAACGTATTCGGGACATTCGGGTGAAGATTAGGGTCATTCGGGTCGCCTATTGGGATTCTTGTTCGACCAATTGTATAACTTTTTGAACGAGTCTTCTTGGGTCTTTGTCATACACGATCTTTCCAGGGCCTCTATGCATCTCCTTTACTAAGCCGCGTGCCTTATCGGCAAGCCCCCCGGTGCCTTCAAGCACCCCCATTGGCTTCTTATCCTCAAATGCAATTGTAAATTCATTTAATGTTCCCATTCTCCCGCATACAAAAATTACTGCATCAGACGCCCGAGTCAAAAGAAGGTTTCTCCCCGAATAATTAAACCCGGTATAAATAATGAGATCAAAGTAATCGATCGGAAGCTGATAGCTCTTGATATGCTCTTTTTCGGATACGGCTGGTGAAATTCCAATGCTCAACCCCCCCTCTTCTTTCGCACCGATTGCCGCCCAGTAAGGCGTTCCGGTTGTCGCACCCGTAACAAGTACCCCGTTTTGCCGTACGATCTCCTTGCCCAACTCTTTTGCTAGTTCCAACGCGTTTTTTGTACAGGGCTCTGTTTCCGCCGCGCCCGAAACGCATATCTTATATTTCATATAAATATTGTATCATAGCTCAAACTTATCGCCAAGTTCGGGCGCCTCTGCTTCTATGCCTAATTTATCCCGAATCATCTGAACAAGAGCAAACGCCGGCTCTTCTTCGCCCTGAACCGCAAATACTTTTTGTATAGGCTTTTTGACGTGTTTTAGCCACCGTATAAGGGTTTCCTGGTCCGCATGCGCAGAATAGCCTCCGATAGCTTTTACCTGACATCGTACGGGAATCTGCTCGCGATAGATATTTACCTTGGCAGCTCCGTCGAATATTCTTCTTCCCAGAGTACCCGCCGCCTGATATCCAATGAATAAAATCGTGCTTTTGGGGTCAGAAAGATACCTGCGCTCGTGATGTAAGATTCTGCCTCCGTTCGACATGCCGGAACCCGCAATAATAATTTTTGGTGCCCGAACTTCATTAATCGCTTTGGATTCTTCAACGGTTCTTGTAAACTTGAGTCCGGGAAACTGAAATAGTTTGTCGCCTGAGGCAATAAGGTCAGTCGCCTCCTTATTAAAATAGTTCTGGTATCGTTTATAGACATCGGTGGCTCGTATCGCGAGCGGCGAATCGATAAAAACAGGAACACGAGGCACACGATTATTTTCAACCAGCTCATTAAGTTCGTACAACAACTCCTGGGTTCGTTCGAGCGCAAAAGACGGAATCATAAGCACTCCTCCTTTCCTCATGCTTTCTTCTATCACATCCTCAAATATCTGCTTGCGTTTTAATCTGTCTTCGTGGATCCTGTCTCCATACGTTGACTCAATTACTACCCAGTCTGCTTCATGTATAAATTCTGTTGGTTTTAAAAGAGGCGTGGGTGGGTTCCCCATGTCTCCCGAGAACACGATTTTCTTACCATTATAAACCACTTCTACCATAGCAGACCCCAATATGTGGCCCGCATCCCGTAATAGGGCAGATATCCCGCCTCCTACATCTATAGTTTCTCCATAGTCAATCCCGTAAAACGAATCCATGGTACGCGTTACATCATTCTCGTCAAAGAGGGGCTTCGAATTCATGTCCTTCGCCTCATGCCTCATGATGCCTGCGCTATCGTCAAGCATGAGCTTCGCCAAATCCTTTGTGGGAGACGTGCTATAGATTTTCCCCCGGAATCCTTCTCTGAAAAGTTTTGGAAGGCGGCCGGAATGGTCAATGTGCGCGTGTGTTAAGATCACCGCGTCTATCTCTTTTGGATCGAACGGAAACGGTTCGTGATTTTTTTCTTCAGAAAAATGAACACCCTGAAAAAGTCCGCAGTCGATGAGGATTTTTATTTTTCCTGCTTCAAGTAGATAGTTAGCGCCGGTGACGGTCCTCGCCCCGCCATGAAATGTGAGGGTCATTGACATATTTATTATTTTATGTTAAAATACCAACCAAGGAAAATAAAGATGTGAAAAGGGGTACCGAGTGCCGAAACGACAGCCGAGGACAGGTACGAAAAGATATTATGTTGAAGGTGTGCTTGACCATATCGGAAACGTAAGTAAATATACAAATGCACTAAGCCCAAAACAGGCAAAACTCCAAGCGAGAAAACACTTTGAAAGAGAGTTTAATCGCAAACCCCTTTTCTGGATAGAACCTACCGTAATCGTAAAAGAAGTAAGGCCGCCTAATTCTATTGTACCATAAAAAGCCCTCAAGGGCTTTTTAGTTTTCTTAAAATAGTGAAGCTGCCATGAACGATGAACGAGGTTTAACCTCGTTCATCGTAAAACTAAAAGGTCTAATCTATAGTAAGATATTGTATAGTTTCAAAATCGTCAAGATATTCCTTGATAAATCCCTTGTAATCTTGCGGGGTTTTAAAATGCTGCTCAAGAAATGTTTTATTGATCACCGAGGGAAAATTCTTCTTTCCGATGTGGTCAGGATAACTGGACCATCGATAATTCTCGAGAAATTTAAACACTTTCTTCTTATTCCTGACACCCCGTTCTTTCCATTTCGACTCAATCATATCTACGGGGTTCAAATGAATATAGCGCGAAAGGTGAGTAAGTTGTGCGTCGGTTTCTACGTGTACTGCTTTAAAACTCCCTTGAAACAAGACTCCGCTTCTTTCATACCTTTCATTGAAATACATGGTATGTCCAGTCCCCAATTTCTGCATAAATTTAGATATTCCGCCTTCTACTCTTTGACGCAACAGCAAATGATAATGGTTTGGCATAAGGCAAAAGCAAACAACATCAACTAATACCTCTCTCGGCTTATCAATGAACGAGGTTAAACCTCGTTCATGAGCTTTAGTCCTACGATAAGTACTCAAAACTTGCTCTTTGTCATTCAAAACAAATAAATAGTGTACGAAGCGTAAAAAATCAAACTTATCGAGAAAAATTTTTCTCTTTTCAACTCCCCTGTTGAACACGTGGTAAAAATTATTATTTTCGAATTGAAGTCGCGGCATACGTTCTTATAGATTTTAATAATAATGAACGAGGTTTAACCTCGTTCATTATGGAAAAAAATGAATTTTATGTCAAGCAAAAATGTGCA
>JAHCSD010000001.1:4725-22603 GCA_018609185.1 Patescibacteria group bacterium | reverse complement strand
TTAAAATACCTAGCGTCAGTATTCCCAGTCCAGTAATCAAGCCGGCATATCCAATCAAAGTTTTCACCTCCTTCAACCCAGATAATAACATATAAAGATTTAATTGTCAAGATATTCAAACTAATTACGTAATTAATTACGTAAATCCTACACATAACCGTTACGTTTATGTGTGAGATAAATTCTTGATGACATTTCTTGGAACGAGTTTCCTGTACCGAAACAACTAAATACGCGGACAAAACCATAAAAGTCTCTGGCTGGGTTCATGCGAGACGAGACCACGGAAAAATTATTTTTATTGATCTTCGCGACAGATCAGGACTTTTGCAATTAGTATTTCATCCAAAGAATGAAGAAATATACAAAGTAGGGGATAGTTTGCGTCCAGAATGGGTAATTGAAATTGAGGGCAAAGTGCAAAAACGACCAAAAGGAATGGAAAATCCAAAGCTTCCCACGGGCGAGATAGAGTTATCTGTTGAAAAGATCACCGTCTTAAACGAAGCAAAAACCCCGCCTTTTGAAATTTCTGAAGAAAAAAACGTAAGTGAAGATATCAGACTGACTTACCGTTATTTGGATTTACGGAAAGAACGCATGAAGCAAAATATGATGTTTCGGCACCGCGTGGTAAAATTCATTCGAGATTTCATGGACGAGAAGGGGTTTCTCGAAATAGAAACACCCGTTCTCACAAAGTCCACACCTGAGGGGGCTCGAGACTTTCTTGTACCCTCACGGATTCACCCCGGAACTTTTTTTGCACTCCCGCAGGCCCCACAACAATTAAAACAGCTTTTGATGGTTGCTGGCATTGAAAAATACTTTCAAATTGCGCGTTGTTTTCGCGATGAAGACCTCCGGGGTGATAGACAACCCGAATTCTCACAGCTTGATATCGAAGCATCGTTTATCACACGAGAAGACATATTAGCGCTTTTTGAAGAACTTATTATAAAAATTGTTGAGGAATTAACAGAAAACAAATTGACCAAGAAACCGTTCCCGAGGCTTACACATGAAGAAGCCATAAAAACATACAAAAGTGATAAGCCCGATTTGAGAAAAAATAAAAAAGACCCGAATGAACTCGCATTTTGCTGGGTTATCGACTGGCCATTATTCGAATGGAATAAAGAAGAAAATCGATGGGACCCCATGCACCACGTCTTTACCGGCCCCCAGGACAAGGATACTAAAAACTTGGAAAAAGATCCCGGCAGTGTCAAATCATGGCAATACGATCTTGTGCTTAATGGACATGAGATTGCGGGTGGAAGCATCAGGAATCATCATAGTGATATACAAAACAAAATCTTTGAACTTGTGGGGATTAAAAAAGAAGAAATTGACAGAAAGTTTGGCCACTTGCTCCGCGCATTTGAATATGGAGCACCACCCCACGGAGGAATCGCCATGGGAATTGATCGATTTTTAATGGTTCTTCTGGATGAGCCCTCTATTCGGGAAACAATGGCGTTTCCAAAAAGTGGAGATGGGTCTGACCTTATGATGGGCGCACCGAGCGAGGTAGAACAAAAACAACTTAAAGATTTAGGCATTAAATCCATATGAGCTCTCGCGAATTCCTTACTCAGGTAATACTCATCGGGCTATTAATTTTCGTCTCTACCGGGCTTTCCCTGTTTGACAGGGAAAGCCGTTTTAATAAATTGAATGAAAAGGGTTTTGAAGATAAGGCAGCAGCAAGTATTATGCAGACTCCCGGTGGATTGCCTTCGGCGAGCCTCGCTCCCGGCGGGGGAATAACTAAAAAAAGCAAGTCCCCGGAAATCGAAGAAGAACCCCTTCTTCAGAAAGACTCAAGTCCGGATTTTCTTCCCGTAAGAGACTGGAATGTGCCGGATCCGGAAATAACTGCTGCGGGTGCGATTGTCTATCGAACAGGAGACGACAAAATCTTTTATCAAAAAAATATATATGAGGCGCTCCCCATTGCATCATTAACAAAACTTGTAACCGCCCTTGTTATCACAGAACATATTCCGCTTGACGATACTATGACTGTGAGTAAGCGCGCGGTACTTACCGAAGGAGAGGCAGGAAACCTGATTGTAGGAGAAGAAATTACCATCAAAAATCTCCTTTATGCATTACTCGTTGAGTCAAGTAATGATGCCGCAATTGCGCTCGAAGATTATTTTAATGCGCAGCTGCCCGAACGCACCCTTGTTGATACCATGAATAAAAAGGCTCTTGAAATTGGTCTTTCTCGTGCAGTCTTTAAAAATCCCTCGGGGCTTGACCAAAAGGGAGAGATAAGTAATGTCGCCTCTGCAATTGATCTCGCGGTACTTGCTAACCATATCCTTGAGACGAATCCAATTATTGTAGATATGGTTGGCGTTCGGGTAATTGATGTGCACTCGGTCAATGGCTGGTATAGTCACCATCTAGTAAGCTCGAATAAACTTCTCGGCATATTGCCCGAAGTTATTGGAGGAAAAACCGGCTACACCGAGAAAGCAGAAGAGTCGTTACTCGTATTATTCACTTCACCCTCAGGTGATGAAGAAGAGGTACTTATAAGCGTTGTTTTAAATTCAGCAGACCGCGAAGGAGATACAAGGGTATTGCTCGATTGGATAAAAAAAGCGTATCTTTGGTGATCCCAACTGATCAACATTTAATGTTGGCTGGTAAGTTCGGCCCTAAGGTCGGCTTTTTAAATTGAGAAAATTGTGCTACGATCTAAATAGATCATGGATATTACGTTTCAAGTAACAAGAATTCTTGTTTTGGCAACACTTGCGTTTTTGGTTGCTTTTTTTTCTACCCCAATTCTTACGCATTTTCTCTATAAATATAAACTGAGGAAAACGATTCGTAATGAAGGGAACACCCCTGTTTTTACAAAACTCCATGAGAAAAAAGAGGGTATACCCACCATGGGAGGAGTGCTTATCTGGGGAAGCGTCGTGCTGCTTGTGGCGGTTTTTTGGTTTGGATCAAAATTATTTGATGGTACTACGTTTCAAACACTTAACTTTTTATCGCGAAAGGAAACCTTCCTCCCGCTCGGTGCGCTTGTCGTCTCAGCCATTGTCGGGCTCGGTGACGATATCTTAGGCATTATCCAATCAAAACGGCAGGGGATTGGCCTTAATATAAAGCACAGGATTTTTCTCTATACGTTAATTGCTACTATTGGAGCTTGGTGGTTCTATTTCAAACTTGACTGGACTGAGCTTCATATCCCGCTTTTCGGAAATCTGGACATTGGAATTTTATATATCCCTTATTTCGTTTTTATTATTGCCGCAACCGCATTTTCGACAAATGAAACCGATGGACTCGATGGACTGGCAGGAGGGGTTCTTCTTGTGGGGTTTGCGAGTTACGGGGTAATCAGTTTTTTCCTCGGCCGATACGATCTTGCGGCGTTTTGTGCAGTCATTGCAGGCGCCCTTATTGCGTTTCTCTGGTTTAATGTGTATCCCGCACGGTTTTTTATGGGAGATACTGGCTCCATGTCGCTCGGTATAACGCTGGGAGTAATTGCAATGCTTACGAATTACTCACTCCTTCTTCCGTTTATCGTATTTATCTTGGTTCTTGAATCTTCTTCTGTCATTATCCAGATTGTTTCAAAAAAGATGTTGGGACGCAGGGTTTTTCTCTCGGCTCCCATTCATCATCATTTTGAAGCCAAAGGCTGGCCTGAAACAAAGGTAACGATGCGGTTTTGGATAATATCCGCAGTGACTGCTTCGGTTGGATTAATAGTATTCCTTTTAGACAGGGGCAATTTAGCTTCTTAGCCTCGTAGGATTAATTGATTAACTGATGGTTGATGGTAGATTAATCGATTAATCGGTTAACCAACCATCAATCGACCATCAAATCTCCTTGGAGGCTAAAAGTTAAAAGCTAGTTTGATCGGTATATTCGACTCCGGCATCGGCGGGCTCACCGTCGTAAAAGAAATAAAAAAACGCTTCCCGGACCATAAACTGGTTTATTTTGGCGACACGGCCAGATTACCGTATGGTACTAAATCTCATTCAACTATTCTCCGCTATTCAAAAGAGAATGTGGGCTTTCTCATAGAGAAGGGGAGTACTATTATTATAGTTGCTTGTAATACCGCCTCGGCTCATGCAGCTCCCGAACTAAAAAAACAGCTTACGCTGCCCATATTTGATGTCATTAGTCCTGCGGTACGCGCTGCAAAAGCCGCCACACAAAATAACCGCATAGGCGTTATCGGAACCCCTGCAACCATCATTAGCGGCGCCTACCAAAAGGAATTTTCTGCACCATTCCGGATTTTCTCTCAAGCATGTCCTCTTTTTGTACCTTTAATTGAAGAAAACTGGACTGCCAGGAAAGAAACATATTCTATAGCAAGGACATATTTAGAGCCCCTGCAAGGCAAAAAAATCGACACTCTTATTCTGGGATGCACCCACTACCCGTTACTCTCTCGTGTCATTCATGATATAATGGGGGAAGAAGTAAGATTAATAAATTCTGCACAAGAACTTACCCGAGATCTAGAGGCATACCTCAAGGACACGCCCATGGAATTAGCTCGCGCGAAAGATGAATACTATGTAAGTGACGAACCATATCGGTTTGAGAACTTATCTAGAAGTTTTCTAGGAAGACCGGTAGAGGTTAAACAGGTAAACATACTTACACAACGTCAATAAATCCGAAGCACGAAATCCGAAATCCGAAACAAATTCAAAATCATAATGTTCAAATGTCTCAAACCCGTGTTTTGAATTTAGGATTTTAGTCATTCGATATTGTTTCGAGTTTCGATATTCGAATTTAGGATTTCTTTTACGAAGTAAAAGCCTTGGATATATTAATTAAAAACGGAACTATTATTGACGGAACAGGAAGAAAACCCTACAAGGGCGACGTTGGGATTGAAGGAGGAAGAATTAAGAAGGTTGCTCAAACTCTAAAGGCAAAAACTGCAAAGGTTATAGACGCAAATGGACTCGTGGTGGCGCCAGGATTTGTCGATATACTCAACCATTCTGATTCATATTGGACCCTGTTTAGCACTCCCAATTTTGAAAGCTTATTGCGTCAGGGAATAACCAGTATTCTGATTGGTAACTGCGGGTCTTCCCTTGCGCCCCTGATCGAACCTTCCTCTCTTCTTTCAATACAAAAATGGGCAGACATTAGCGAGGCAAATATAAATTGGCTCAAGATGGGAGAATTCCTGGACGAACTCGAAAAAAAGCCCTTTAGTTTGAATATTGCTACCCTTGTGGGGCATGCGACGGTGCGACGAGCAATAGTGGGGGAAGAATTTCGCGAGCTTACAGATGAAGAGCTTGATCGTGCAAAATTTACAGTGGAAGAAGCAATCAGCGAGGGGGCATTTGGGCTCTCGACCGGACTTGCATATTCTCATGCAAAAGTCGCCTCCTTAAAAGAGCTTGAGGGGTTCGCTGCTGTTGTTAAGAAATATGATGCACTTTACTCCACTCACTTACGGGACGAAGCACAGGACTCTCTCCGAGCGCTTAACGAGACGATAAACTTGGCGCGTGAAAACGGAATATCATGTGAGATTTCTCACTTTAAAAATATTGCAAAAGATTCAAAAGAGCAGTTTGAAAAGGGGCTTGAAATGATCGATTCAGCCCGTAGTCATAAGGTGAACATCAATTTTGACGTGTACCCGTATCTCACGATTGGGTCGGTCCTGTATATTTTTCTTCCTGATTGGGCAAGCAAAGGAGGCAAGAAAATGCTCCTTGCACGTATTCGAGAACCCTCCCTACGAGAACGCCTTATGAAAGAAATGAAAAAGGATGAGTATGATTATAGCAACGTTATTATTGCTTCCTCTCCGCACGAGAAAACATTTATAGGGAAATCCATATCAGAAATTGCAGAAAACGAAGGCATAAGCCCGGAAGAAGCGATTCTTAATACCCTTGTTGCTTCCGACGGCCGTATCATTGCGTTTATGGATCTTATTGATCACGGGAATCTGACTGCGGCGCTGGGCAGTAAAAACTCTTTCGTTGCCTCTGATGGCTTTGGGTATACAGAAGCGTATCGTAAACGGGAAGAACTTGTCCATCCAAGATCTTTTGGTGCTTTTCCGAGATTCTTGGGCAGGTACGTCCGCGAACGACACTTTATAGGCTGGGAAGACGCGATACATAAAATTTCTTCAGGTCCTGCCCAAAAAATAGGGCTCAAAGACAGAGGCGAGATCCGAAAAAATTATTTTGCCGATATTACTATTTTTGATCCCAATACTATAATAGATCACGCAACCTTTAAAAACCCGTTTCAATATCCTTCAGGAATCACGTATGTCATTGTAAACGGCGAAATGGTGGTTGAAGATGAAAAGTTTACAGGGAAAATGCCGGGAAAAATTCTAAGAAGAGCTTAAGCTCTTCTTAGAATTTCAAATCCGAAGCACGAAGCACGAAACTCGAAACAATATCAAAATTCAAATGTTCAAATGACCAAAACATGCGACGTTTAGAATTTTGAATTTCGGTCATTTGGATTTGTTTCGGATTTCGATATTCGGATTTCGGATTTTTAACGTGTCCATGAGAATGCCTTCTTTACCAAATATCTCGAATCCCAAAAGGTTCTTTCGTGATAAACGGGTATTAGTTATGGGTCTTGGTCTTCACGGCGGGGGAGTGGGCATAGTAAAGTTTCTCACCCAAAACGGCGCAAAGGTCACCATTACTGACTTAAGAAGCAAAAAAGAATTACAAGTTTCTATTGCTGAATTAAAACACATACGGGCCAAATACGTTCTCGGAAGACACAGAAAGGAAGATTTTCAAAACGCAGATCTTATTATAAAAAATCCCGCGATCCCTCGGTCGTCTCCCTACCTCAAACTAGCTCACGCCTGCAGTACGCCCATTGATACCGACATCGGTATCTTTTTCGAATTATGTCCGGCACCAATAATTGGAATTACCGGAACCAAGGGCAAGTCAACAACAGTCAGCTTGCTGTATAGTATTTTTCGTGCTCATTCAAAAAATACCGTGTTAGCTGGTAATATTGGCACTTCAGCGCTCGAAAGTCTCTCTCGTATAAACAAGCATACTCGTGTGGTGCTTGAACTTTCCAGCTGGCAGCTTGAGGGCCTTCTCCCCCATAAAAAAAGTCCCGCTATTGCCCTTATTACCAATATATTGCCAGACCATCTCAATACCTATAAATCGTTTACTGAATATATTGCAGCCAAAAAACTTATCTATCGATTTCAGAAACCAACAGATATTCTCCTCCTCAATTTTGACGATTCGAGGGTAAAAACCTTTGCCAAAAAAGCTCCTTCGCGAATTCTCTTTTTTTCAAAAACATCCAATCTCTCCTCTGTGTTAAAAAACAAGTCTCAAATCGGTGCATTTGTTCTTCACAACAAAATTGTCTTTGGGCCAAACAAGAAACAAGTTCTTCTTCTAAAAGACCTGAAAATTAGGGGAGAACATAATATTATGAATGTTTTGGGTGCCGTAAGTATTGCGCTACGCACAGGAGTTCCTTTAAAAATTGTTGAATCTGTTTTGGGCTCTTTCAGGGGAATTCCCTCAAGGCTTGAGTTAATCGCTACTATCAAGAAAAGGAAATTTATCAATGACACCACCGCAACTATGCCCGATTCAACCATTGCGGCAATTAATACCCTGGATTCGGAACGTTCTCGGAACATTATTCTCATTGCTGGAGGAGAAGATAAAAATCTTAACTATAAACGTCTTTCACAAGAAATCATTACCCGCGTCAAACACCTCATATTATTACCGGGCACAGCATCTCAAAAAATAAAAACACATATTAAGCGAATAGATTCTCTCTTTTTGAAAAATAAAACGGATCAAGTACAAACCATGAAAAAGGCAGTACAAAAAGCATGGAGAAAATCCCAACCCGGTGACATAATTCTTCTTTCTCCGGGGGCGGCAAGCTTTAACATGTTTAAAAACGAATTTGACAGAGGAGAACAATTCGTCAATGCCGTCGATCAATTGAAATCCGGAGAAGTTTATTGAGTTTTGAAAAAGAAAAGCGACACGTTGTGCCGCTTATAAATAGCGTTATTGGAGGATAAAGATTAAGCCCAGTAGAACTGCCCCCGCCATTAAAGCTAATCCGGGGAGAATGGCTTCGAATATAATTCCAGCCCAACCATCCATATGAAGTTTTGGTGAACGTCTTGGCTCCCATCTACCCTTAACAATCGGCACTTTGTTCCCTCCTTTCTCAAGGAACTAACCCCGTAAAAATCACTCCGTGATTCACGGGGTAAAAATCTTGTTCTAATACAGAACAGCGTATTCTATAATAAATAATCTATTTTGTCAATAGTTTTCGTACATTTTGAAGAACGGCTATTCGCTAAGAAAGGCGTCACGTCTTATGAAGTGAGGTGCTCTCTTTTGAACAATAGTGAAGGTTTGGTAACAACTACATGAGTGGAGTAGCAAAAATTGCTGTTTGAGTCCCGACCGCAGTCGTGGACGAGTTCAATTTTTGCGTTAAACGGAACGAATAGCTAGTTGTCTAAACTGGAACGTAGTGAAAAAGGGAGACACCGAACGCAACTTTACTTTGGTTTACAAAAAAACAACTGGACCCGATCGCATTCTCCTGGGCACCGTTGTAGCTCTTGTGCTTTTGGGTCTTGTGATACTTGCAAGCGCCTCGGTAGTTATCAGCCAGGAACGTTTTCAGGAAAGCTATTACTTTTTGAGACACCAAGTGATATATGGAGCAATTTTGGGAATTATCTTCGCCTGGATCGCGTATAAAATTCCCTTTAAGTGGTGGGAAAAACTTTCTCTTCCCATTCTTCTTCTTGGTTTTTTACTATTGATACTGGTGTTCGTCCCTGATATAGGGTATGGTCGTGGGGGAGCATCGCGCTGGATCCAAATTGCGGACATATCGCTCCAGCCTTCAGAAATTGCAAAACTGGGATTCATTCTTTACCTTGCAGCATGGCTCAAGCATAAAGAAAAAAAATTCTCGCGGATCAGCGAATCCCTGCTTCCCTTTCTTTTTATTAGCGGGCTTCTCGGGTTCTTCTTAATACTCCAGCCCGACATCGGAACCCTTGGAATAATAAGTATTACGGGTGCTGCCATCTATTTTTTATCAGGCGCACCACTCCGTCACATGGGAATCATTATGGGTTCCGGAGTAGCACTCTTTCTTGTTCTTCTGAAAATTGCGCCCTATCGAGCTAACCGTATCACTGCATTCTTTAATCCTCAAATTGACCCCTTGGGAATAAGTTACCAGATTAATCAGGCGCTCATCGCGATTGGCTCAGGCGGATTTCTAGGATTTGGGCTTGGTCATAGCCGCCAGAAATATAATTTTTTGCCCGAGCCTATCAGCGATTCTATTTTTGCCATTTGGTCAGAAGAGGCAGGATTTATTGGTGCCGTAATTTTAATTAGCCTTTTTCTCTTGTTTATTTGGCGTGGATTTAAAATTTCTCTTTCCTCGCGAGACCCGTTTTCGCGCCTTGCGGGTGCGGGAATAACCACGTGGATCGGCCTGCAAGCATTTATTAATATAGGATCAATCTCCGGACTCATGCCGCTTACCGGTATGCCCCTTCCCTTTGTAAGTTACGGGGGTTCGGCCCTTATCATTTCGCTTGTGGGAGTTGCGATTTTATTGAGAATATCAAAAGAAAACAAATAAGCGACCCGAATGACCCGAATATCTCACCCGAATGACCCGAATATATTAGGATCATTAGGGTGCGATTCGTATATTGGGGTCGCGTCTTATGCGCATCGTGTTTACGGGCGGTGGTACGGGAGGACATATATTTCCCATCCTTGCCATTCTCGAAGAACTTCAAAAACGCAAAATTCCTCAACTTGAATGTTTCTATGTGGGGCCAGATTCACTTTCAAAAGAGGATCTCAACGGAATCAAGCTAAGAGTAAGAAAAATATCAACGGGTAAGTTCCGTAGATATATGTCTCTTGAGAATGTTCTTGACGTAGGAAAAATCTTCCTTGGTATAATTCAGAGTTATTGGCACCTTTTCCGGATAATGCCGGATGTTATTTTCGGAAAGGGAGGGTATGGAAGCTTTCCTGTAGTGATAGTGGGCTGGCTCTTTCGGATTCCAATTATTATTCATGAATCTGATGCAATCCCGGGACTTGCAAATAGGATTCTTGGTAGATTTGCGAAAACTATTGCATATTCTTTTAAGTTCGAAGAAGATTATTTTCCTTATCATAAGCTTGTATATACCGGAAATCCTGTACGTAAAATGCTCGCACAGGAAACAGCACAAGAAGCAAAAAAGCATTTTCAGCTGGCAGGGAATAAAAAAGTAATACTTGTGATGGGCGGGTCCCAGGGATCCCTTGTGTTAAATGGTGCAATTTTGGATGTCCTTGGAACGCTTCTCAAAGAATATGAAATAATACATATCAGCGGTCCCACACATTTTGAGGGCGTTGCAAGAGAATCACGTATCGCCACAAAACGGCAGGGACTTTCTTCGTATCACTTATACCCATTTCTCAACCAAAAAGAGTTGGCGTTTGCATATGCCGCGGCAGACCTTGTGATTTCTCGTGCGGGTGCAGGAAGCATCTTCGAAATAGCTGAGGCGGGTAAGCCAAGTATCGTTATACCTCTTGCGAATTCCGCTTCTGGTCATCAGCAAAAAAATGCACTCGTGTATCATAAGGCCGATGCATGTAGAATAATCGAGGAAGAAAGCTTGACGCCCCATGTATTCCTGGGAACCGTTCAGGAGCTCTTAAACGACAATGCGGCACTCACTGCTATGAGCGCTCACGCGAAACAGTTTGCCACCCCGGATGCAGCAGGGCTTATAGCGGACGAGATATTAAAATTAATCAAGCATAAAAACCTCCCACAAAATCAACATGCCAAAAAACAAAACTATTAGAGTTCGTATCGCTCCAAGCCCCACGGGCCCCCTACATATCGGTACTGCTCGCACCGCACTTTTTAACTGGCTTTACGCGAGAAAACACGGGGGTAGCTTTGTCTTACGAATAGAAGATACGGATCTGGAGCGCTCAGATCCAAAATATGAGAAGGATATTATAGAAAATCTCAAATGGCTGGGGATTGATTGGGACGAAGGCATTGAACAAAAAGGATACCGGCAAAGTGAGAGAATCGATACATATACCACATACATCAAAATGTTACTTAAGAAAAAGAAAGCGTTTTACTGCTTCCATTCGCAAGATGAGCTTGAACAAGAAAAACAGGAACAATTTAAGAAAAAACTTGCGCCTCGGCATCTATGTGACCATTCTGAAAACCCTCCTAAGAGTCCCGCGGAGAAGGGGATTATCCGATTTCGACCACCCGAAAAAAAAATTCAATTTAAAGATCTCATCCGTGGCGATATCGAATTTGATACTGCACTTCTTGGCGATATGTCCATTGCAAGAAACGAATCAACCCCCCTTTATAATCTTGCGGTTGCGATTGATGACTTTGAGATGAACATCTCGCATGTAATACGCGGCGAAGACCATATTTCAAACACGCCAAAGCAAATATTAATTCAGGAAGAACTCGGATTTCCTCGTCCCGAATATGCCCATCTTCCCCTCATTTTAGGAGAAGATAGAAGCAAATTAAGCAAACGACATGGGACGCTTTCGATTTCCTGGTATCAAGACCAGGGATATCTACCCGAGGCAATGATAAACTTTATGGCGCTTCTGGGCTGGAATCCAGGAGACGAACGGGAATTATTTACTCGAGACGAATTGATCAATGAATTTTCTTTGGAGCGAGTCCAAAAAGGGGGTGCGATATTCAACCTGGATAAATTGGACTGGATTAACGGTAATTATATCCGGAATATGGATTTAGAGAAGCTTACCGAAAGATGTATGCCATTTCTGAAAGATGAAAATCTCGACAAAGAATACGTTAAAAAAGTTGTGGCGCTTGAGCAAGAACGCATGAAAAAACTCTCCGAGATAGGGGAGTTGGCAGATTTCTTCTTCACGGACGTGTTAGAATATGATAAAGAGCTCCTTCGATGGAAAGACATGAAAGATGAGGAACTTTCAGAAATACTTAACAAACTTGAGAATGTCCTGTCCGGAATAGACGAAAAAGATTTTACAAAAGAAAATCTGCAAAAGATATTAATGGCGGAAGCAGAAAAACTAGGAGACAAGGGAAGGCTGTTTTGGCCCCTACGCGTAGCACTTTCCGGAAAAAAAGCATCGCCGGACCCAATAGATATTGCGGTGGTGTTGGGAAGGAAGAGAGTTTTGAAAAGGATAAAGGAGGCCCGAAATCGCAAATAAGGGCCTTCATTTTCGCGCCTCCATTTGTATATTCCTTAAGGAACCCAACGCCAACCCGAAGAAAATGAAGACCCCATTTGTGATTTCTTGATTTGTATATCGGTATTACCGGAAAAGAAAAAAGCCGGTTCAGATGAATCGACTTATCTTGCCCAAGAGCCTTGATATTAATCGTCTTTTATTTCTGTCTAGTTTTTTCCTTCTCCAGATTTCTGGAAAAAGCCATTCCATTCTACTACCCCCGATGTGTTTACTCAGTGGAATATAAAGAATTCTAAAAATATATTTACGAACCTCTATTATTAGCTCCTCTAAATCGTATCCTGCCGAGACAAAGATTCTACACGCATAGCAATCTGCCTCCCACTCACAAGGATTAATGCTATGAGGAAGCGTGCTGTCGCAATGCTCTAAGTGAGTAAGGTGGAAGGATTCGTGGAAAACGGTGAACCATCTCACGACGCTCGGCAATAATTTCCACCAATCTTTATCGATTACAAAAAATTGTTCTCCCGGCCAAGTATGATCATCAAAATAAACGAGTTTCCCATCAGTAAAAATGGCCGGCATAAACTTAAATCTCGGACGAACGCTTGGCAATATCATTATTCATCACTCCGGTTTCAATGAACAAGTACCGTACTGGGGCACAATTTATATCTTACCACGTGTTGATAATTTTGTCAATTATTCTGGGGCTTCTTTTTGCTCAAATATTTTTTAATACTCCGGCACGCGGACAACAGGAGGCGGAAATCGGCCCGGCCGACGTCATTGAAGAACTAAAAAAAGAAATTGAAGCGAAAACAGAAGAAATCGAGGAATTACGAGAGAAAGCAAACGCATACAATCAGTCGCTTGGAGAACAACGAGAAAAACGTATCGACCTTCAAAACCAAGTATATATTTATAACCTTCGTATCGGAAAGGTTGAAAATGACATTTTGCTTACTGAAGCAGGAATCGAGGAAACAGAACTCACCATACGAAAATTGAAATTTCAGATCGAGACAAAAGAAAATGAATTAATAAAAGAGAAAGAACTACTTGTAGAACTCCTACGGCTCGTATATGAAAATGATCAACAGGGATTTTTTGAGATCATTCTTAAGAATGAGAACTTATCAGACTTTTTTAATCAAATAGAGAGCACTACAATCCTTCAAGAAAGCATTCAAACGGGCATTGAAACCATTCACGTCATAAAAGATCAATTAGAAAGAGAAAAAACGAATCAGGAAGATAAAAAAATCGAACTTGAAGAACTTGAGGGGCAACTCTCTGACCAAAAAGACCTTCTTGAAGGAGAGCGAGGTAGGAAAAACAAGCTTTTAAAAGACACGAGAAACCAAGAAAAACGTTTTCAAAGTCTCCTGTCTGAAGTAAGGAAACAGCAGGAAGAAATCGCCCGAGAAGTTGAGCTTCTTGAAGACAAACTTCGATTTACCATTGATCCCTCGTCTATTCCTGAATTTGGAGACGGAGTGCTCGGATGGCCAAACGAGGGAATCTTAACGCAAGGATATGGTTCTACATCAGATACAGGGTTTAAGAACCATGTGTATAGCTTTCATAACGGAATCGATATCGCGGCAGGATACGGGGCTCCCATCAGAGCCGCAGAAAACGGTAGGGTTACCGCAATGGGCGACGACGGAAAATATGCGTATGGGAAATGGATAGCCATAGACCATGAAAACGGCCTTATCACCATGTACGCTCATATGTCTTTTAGAAAAACGAGTATTGGCCAAGAAGTCGAAAGGGGAGAGGTAATCGGGTATGAAGGCGCTACCGGATTTTCTACGGGTTCGCACCTTCATTTTACTGTCTATGCTTCTCAAACATTCAAAACAAAAGATCGTTGGTATGGACTATTGCCCCTTGGTGGGTCTATAGATCCGTTTAACTATTTATAAAAGCGAAAGCCCCGAAACCGTAGTCGCGGGGCCTTAACGAAAGTTGAGCCTGTTCTTAGAGATGAGTCGTCTAGAGATTCATCATCCCAGTTTCTGGGTTGATTAGATGCCGGAGATGTTCTAGTTCCTTCGGAAAAGTGTAGGTACGGATCCATTCAGCATAAGCCAGAGTCCACGCCCCACTTGTCTCTTTCGTGAGGTAGAGTTTGAGAAAAACCTTGAAGCTAGGTACGAAAAGCTCAAGGGATGCGTATCTAGTGACGCGGCCTTTCTTATACCATGGGTGCTTCTCATCATCTAGCTCGTGGCTTCCTAGGAACTTCGTGAGTTTTGCAGGGTATTTTATCGGATCATAGGGTCCTTCGTTGGCCCAACTGACCCTCATTTCACTCAACACCCTGGGAACTGCATTTAGAACCGCAAATTCCCAAGCATTGACTTCGTTGTTCTTGGGGGTTCTTCCGGACATGGTTTGTGACCTCCTATCACAGGATAATCTGCAGCACGCAGAGAAACAAACCCAACTCTCATATTCTATTATAGCATAAAGTAAATAATTTGTCAAGGATTTGACATGGGTTTTGTGGGGATGGTATAATAAATTTGTCCAAGAGCCTTGGGCGATTGGTAACAAATTTGTTACCCCATTAGATAGAGCTCCAAAGCTCGCTCATCTAACGGGGTGCTCATTATTGCGAGTCAATCGAGCTTCGTAATTCGTGATGCTCATTACTCGCTCTCTTGAGCAATAATGGCATGCTGTGGTTTCTCAACCCAATGAATATCGTGATGGTGCTGCTTATTATAGTAGTTATTGTTGCGATATGGAGACCGGCCATTGTACGAGAATGGCTTAATGATCTAGATTTTGAGGGTATATTTAGTACGGTATTTGATTTTGTACTTGATCGTTTTGGAGACCTATATAATATATTCCGAGGGGTTCTCGAGCGAATTGCCCAAGCCATGGAGAAGGTACTAATAAGTAAAATTCAGGGACTTTTGAGTGACAAGGCAAAAGAACTGGAACAAAATGTAGAACTTCCCAAATATGTACCCTCCGGGGGACAATAATAAAAAATAATTTATTAATAAGTAAGTACCTATTCTTATCGCCAGGGAAGTGCTCTTTTAAACCCATTTATCCACAAAAACCCCTCAAAAGCCTTGACACAAGGCTCTAATATATTAAAATAGAACTGAGTATAATAATCCTTACACTCAGTCAAATATATGAAGAATAAGGTATCTAAAACAAAAAACAAACAAGATACTCCTCTTCTATTGCTCCCACAAATAGATGATTTTCTCTTATACTTGAAAACAAATAATTACTCCCCCGAAACGATTTATAACTATGAACGAGACTTGGAAATGTTTTCTCACTTTCTCCACGAGACCCATATCGACTTCAAAAAACTAAACAAACAGGCAATTCTACATTATAAGGCATATTTGATGTCAATTGACAGAATCACCCCTAAAAAGCACCAAAAAGCTGAGCATAAGCTCGCGAGTTACTCCATCAATAGAATACTCTCAAGCCTTAGGTCATACCTTAAATACCTTATCGACATGGATTACAAAACCCCTATTTCACCAGAAAACATTAGACTTGTCAAGACCGAACGAAAACATCCCCACGTAGCAGAACTTGAAGAAGTTACTAAATTAATAGAGAGCCCATCGATGCTCGAGAAAAATAAGAAGGTCGGGCTAAGAAACCGAGTCATGCTTGAGGTTCTTTTCTCGACGGGTATGAGGATATCTGAACTTTTAAATCTTAATAAGAGTCAGATTGACAACACCGGACGAATATTTATCATGGGAAAAGGGAAAAAAGAACGGTTTGTTTATCTTACGCCACGAGTCCAGAAAATTCTTAAAGAATACCTAGAAACAAGGAATGATACTCTCCCCCATCTCTTTATCCCCTATAGCGGAAGAAATATCAAAAATAAAAATAGAAAGATTTCGACAAATTATCTTCAGGGAAAAATAAAAAAATATCGGGAGTTTCTTGGTATCAATATTCCTATTTCGGCACATTCGCTTAGGCATGCGTTCGCAACGTATCTTGCCGAACAAGGCGCAAATCCTGCAGCCATCCAAATCCTCTTGGGCCACGAGTCACTGGAAACCACTACAAGATACGTACAGACGTCAGATCGCTATGCAGAAAAAATTCATCATAAATTCCATCCCCTTAAAGAATAATTCCATGTTTAGAGGTTGAACCTCTAAACATGGTTAAAATAGGAAAAAGCCGTCTCAAGGACGGCTTTTTTACTTATTGCCCAAATCATCAATAGAGTCTAACTCATTAATAAGATTCTTAAAAACGCGGGGAATGTCTTTTTCTGGCTTCGGAGAGGGAACATTTGTTGGATCCTGTTGGTTCCCGCTTTTCGATTCTCCATAAGAATGAAATTTCTCAGGATGGGCTAAGATGCTATGTGAACCGCACCTCGGACACATAAACACCACTATGTCGTTTATTTTCTTCTCGGTTACGTACTGAGTTCCCTGGCCCATGACACCGATTCCTTCCCATCCACACTCTTCACACACAGGAACCGCGCAGTCAAAACAGCGCCTCGCAAGCCCCCCGGACTTATCTACTACAAGCGAGCAGCAAAACCCCACGTTCCGTGTACCACATTTACACTGTTTAAGAAGATTATAGGGGTACACCTCGGAATCACAGATACTGCATGCTGTGAAGTCAGTCTCGGGTACAATTCTTTCTTCGGATTCAGGGACGAGAGCAAAAATAACCGGGGACCTGCAAACAGGACACAGGTTGAACTCAATATCTTCTGGTTGAAGACGATGGCGTTTTAACTCTTTTGATGAACTTCCCTCCCAACCGCAATCAGGTTCGCCGCAGTACGGGATGACACATTCAAGGCATCTTTTCTCAAGTCCATTTTTACTTTTTAAAAAGCATCCATCGCATACATCTTCTCGTTTACACCCAGGGCAAATTTCAAGATATTGAGGGTTAGAATAATTTTTACATACACTGCAAAGTTTCGATCCAGGATCTGAAACGCTCATTTCATCGCCCTCTCAATTTAATCCGGTAACCGTTTATTATACGCTGTAATTTTACAATTGTCAATCCCACACATAACAAATTATGTATGGGATGAATGAAAAAGTCTCGGTAGGCTACCGAGACTTTTGTTTCTTGGGATAGGACCTTGGGTTATGGCCCATATAATCTGTCGTTGGCCGTATAATACGATTGTCATCCCGCTGTTCAAAAATATGAGCGATCCATCCCGCGGTACGTGAAACCACAAATAATGGAACAAATAATTCGTTAGAGACCCCGAGAGTCCGATACAGGAGACCAGAGAAGAAGTCTACGTTGGGATATATCCCCTTTTCTCTTTCCACGGTCTTTCGTATCACTTCAGCAATCTCGAAGAGTTTCTCGTCTCCTGAATTCGAGATAAGTTTCTCAACGTCCTTTTTGAGAATCTTAGCACGAGGATCAATCACCTTATAGACACGGTGCCCACAACCAGGAATTTTCTCTTTCTTTGAAAGTTTCTTACGGATAAAATCCTCAATTTGTTTATTATTAAAACTATTTGACGCGATCTCTGCAAAAAGATCCAT
>JAHCSD010000001.1:0-4715 GCA_018609185.1 Patescibacteria group bacterium | reverse complement strand
TCTCCGCCGTGAAGCGGCCCCTTGAGTGCGCCAATTGCTCCCGCGAGAGCCGAGCGCATGTCGGATCCGGTAGACGTTATGACACGTGCGGTGAATGTCGAAGCATTCATGTCGTGTTCTGCGTGCAAAACGAGCGCTCGATCTAAAATGGCTGCCTCTTCCGCGCTCGGAAATTCACCACGAAGCATGTAAAGAAGGTTTGCAGCAACTCCGCGGTTATACGAGGGATACACAACGCTTTTCTGTTCAAGGATCCATTCGGGTCCCACTCTTTTACCCTTTCGAATGCGCTGGTGTGCCGCAACCACAATCGGAAATGTGACAAGTAGCGTCAATGCCAAGTCTTCCCCCTCTTTCTCTTCTGAAAATCGTGGGGGAAGAGATGCAACGGTCCGCAACATTTCAATCGAGGAGAGTTCTCTTATTGATGCAGTTTCTCTGGTTGTACCAATGAGAAAGCTGAGATGTTTACTTAAGAGTCCAAGTTTGACTCTTGTAAGTTCTTTCTGAAACTTTTCAAGCTGTCTCTTATTTGGCAACTCTCCATTCCAAAGGAGATATGTCGTCTCTTCAAATGTCGAGTGTTTCGCAAGATCCTCTATCGAGTACCCCCGATAGTAGAGTTTGCCTTGTTGGCCATCAATTTTACAGATTTTTGATTCAGCAACAACTACTCCTTCAAGCCCTTCTTGAAATTTCATGACCTATGTCTCCATTTCTAAGATTTTTAGATTTCAAAGTGCTCAATCGATAGTACCCCAAAAAACATAAAAAATCAACCCCATACATCAAGTGTCCGCTCTTTTCTGCGATCGCAGAAAAGAGCGGACACTTTTATAATCCCGGACAGTTTGCAGCGGGCGTGTAGCCCATTTTTACTGCTTCTTCAATTGAATTAAACCAAATTTTATTTTCTTTTTTGATTCTTTTTGCTCCGGAACATTCTGGTAAATGATATTTTGTACCGTTGATACTTGCAACCAGTAACCCCACTTCTACGCCGAAAATATCATTACTCTTTTTGGCCACTTCCCGATTTACCTGTTCGATCACAATCGGCTCTGGCCCCACGGTTTCGGGCGCGGTAAGCCGCCCCGCCCCAAAACTAATTAATGATATTAAAATCACTCCCCCGACGAGGATAAGATCGTTTTGGCCTGCCCCGTACCGTGACGAAGTCTCTGGTTCGGGGTTTTCTTTGAGAAATTGTTTTAAGTTTTCCATAAAATACTTGACTTTTGTTTAAGACTATGTTATACTACTGACATAAGAGCATTGCAGTCAAAGAAAGGAGGAATACAAATGGAAATATTTTTTGGTGCCCTATTTCTAGGTATGGCAATTCCCACTCCGATCATAGCCGTATACTTTGCCTTGAATAAGCACCCTGGCACAGCTTTTGCTTTTGTTGCGTTTGGCATTTTTTGTGCCATGCTCAGTATTGCCACACTGCTCTCTCATTAGCGGTAAAGAAATAACTGCCCATCATCCGCTCAATTGCCCCCCGACTACGGTTTGGGGGCTTTCTGATAAATGTTGACGGATTTGGTAAAAGGAACTAATATTAAACTCAGAAGGTATGGCTCCCCAGTATAAAATTTTGTGAGAAGGTATTGGGTAGCCCGCTTCGTCCACCCGCCTTCGGCGGGAAGGATGTGCTATTCGCACACGCGGGCTACAAGGGTTTTAGATATACCCACTTGATAGACATTTAACCTCAAAAGATGGCAAAATTTACACGGGATGCTCATGTTCGTAGCCAATCAGGCTGCGAGCTGAGCTCTTGCCTTCTCGGACGAACATGGCAAAGACTAAATCAGCAGGATCAACACGACTGGGCCGGGATTCGATTTCAAAGAGGCTCGGCGTAAAACTTTACGGAGGCCAGCAGGCAAAAGCCGGCAGTATTTTAGTTAGACAGCGCGGAACGAAGTTCCTTCCCGGAGAAAACGTCAAAAAAGGATCTGACGATACATTGTATGCGGTCAAACCTGGCAAGGTAGAATTCAGGACGATTAGAAAACGAAGATTCGATGGCGGCCAGCGTATTGCCAAGATAATTAACGTAAAAGAGGAATAACACTTTGACTTTATAATATACGCGGACAACATCTTTGTTGTCAACCCTGCCCCGTACCGTGACGAAGCCAGGTACATACGATAACCTGGCGAAGTCTCTGGTTCGGGGTTCAGAACCATACGCAAACGAAGATTTGATGGCGGCCAACGAATCGCAAAAATTGTAAATATTCAGAAAGGAAAGGAGGTTCCAAAATCGACGAAAAAACCCGAATCCAGAAAGACACAGAAAAAGTCATAGAAGAGCTTAAGACGGTTCTCAAAGACCCGGAAGATTGGCTGGATAGAAAAGTTCCTGCGCTTGGCAACAAAACACCACGAAATTGCATAGAGGACGGAGAAACACAAAAAGTACTCCACGTGATAAAAGCACTCAAAGAAGGCATATTTATGTAAAAAGTAAAAACCGCGACCAATCGCGGTTTTTCGATGTTCTTAACGATTCTGTCATGACAGAATCGTTAAGAACATTTTTAGCCAATGTAACGGATTTTATTCAGGGCTAATTTGAGGAACGAGAAGACTAAAACCAAGGAAAGTAAAATCATAATGGTAAAAATATACAAAGGTATTGTGCGCAAAACGAGGTACTCACTCATCAAGATATACACGAAAAATGCAGTGATACTAATATAACTAATTGAAACGAAAATAGTTGCGAGGCCGCCGGGAGTCGTACTTAATCTTTCGGCATCGGTTAAGTTGAAATTTGGAAATGCAGTCCCCAACCCCAACGCAATCCCGTTTATGGTCAAAACAATAAGAAAAATAATCGATGAAAGCAGAACCATCAACGAAGTATCCAGCCCAAGAGATCGCACCGAAAAAAGAAAAAGTCCTTCGAGTAGCACGAAAAAGAGAAAACTATAAAATAAAAACTTTGCCCAGACTATTGTCTTAAGATGAAGAGGACTTGACCACGTAATCCATGCCCCTCTTCCCTCCTGGCTAACTGAAGGAAACACAAAACGAAGAGCGAAGATTGCTGCAAAGTATCCTATGACCGCAATGGTAAATGCCAAAACAAGAGAAAATTTTTCGGGACTTAATACATCTTTGTCTGTAAGCACACGAGACACCGTAAACGCATAGACAAATAGTAAAAATAAGAGAAAACCAACAGAATAAAGATTACTAAAGTTTCGAGAAAGAGTAAGAAGATCTTTGCTCGTGATAAGTCCAATTTCCCCCGGCAAGAATCGTGGAAAAGAGCTTTTGTGTCCTCCTTTTGACTTTTCCCCTGCGACAAATGTCCTCTCCTGAAACTTTGCCCAGAGCGTCCGGTAAGTTGCCCGCGCCCAAAGGCTCACTATGAAAAAAATTACACCGACCCCGGTAGCAATAAGCGCAAGGTTTTGAACTGCTCCGGATACATTATTTTCAAGAAACGAACGAAGAAGATTCACATAGCGATGCGTTGGCCACGGAGAAAAATTCCTCTCAATATCGCGGGAGGAGACGATTT
Source organism: Patescibacteria group bacterium (assembly GCA_018609185.1). GTDB lineage: Bacteria > Patescibacteriota > Minisyncoccia > JAHCSD01 > JAHCSD01 > JAHCSD01. The sequence goes on along the minus strand of JAHCSD010000001.1, from coordinate 1,171 downwards.
CTTCTTCGAGAAGCTCTGCGCGAAACATATCCTGGAAGTTGACAGGAACAAGAGATCCTGCAAATACGTACCCGGTCAAAACCAATAACGCAAGAAGAATAATAACGAAATACCCCTTACTCGCGCGAGGAATCACATACCCAATAACAAGTGCTAAGCCCGAGCCCAACAGAACGGCCCCCACCGATAACAAAATAATCCCAAATGCGCCCAAAAGATAAAATGCTATCGGTTGCGCGTACGAAAGCCCAAGAGCGAGTAGGGCCGGAAACGCCAGAACCAATATAGGCCAGCTTGATATGAGATAATTTTTAAGAAGGCCGTAATAAAATAACTTTATAAACGAAAGAGGACGCGAGGCTAGAAATGTAAGCTCCTGTGAACGAAACAGTATGACAAGTCCGCTTGAGACACTAGTAATCATAAGGAGAGAAAATACTAAGGCAAAACCTGCTTCAAGCGTGTATACGGTAAGCACGGGCCCAAAGACCTGCTGACCCTTGAGAAACAAAAACCCATGATAGAGAAATAGAAAAACAAAAAGTGCGATGGCGGCCCCCACAAACAAAAATGCACCGACTACAAATGCCAGTGCAACATCACGATCATGGATCATTTTCTTCACAAAAGAAAATTTTGATACGAAAAGAGAAAGAATAACCATTTTAGGTAAATTAGAAATTAGGTTAATTAGGTTAATTGGCCCGTCCTACTAATCTCAGGTAGAGCTCTTCAAGGGAACGCGACTCTAGCCTGGCTTTCTTTTGGAGGTCTTTTATGGTCCCCTCTTCAAGGATCTTGCCGTCTTTAAGTATTCCGATCCGTGTGCACATATCTTGCGCAAACGAAAGCGTGTGCGTAGCAACAAATATAGTACCCCCTTCTCTGGTAAAATCTTTAAACAGTTTTTTCACTCCGCGGGTACTTTCCGGATCAAGCCCCACAATCGGTTCATCAATGATAAGAATCTTTGGCCCATGAAGAAGGGCTGCAAGTATCGTAAGTTTCTGTTTATTCCCACGAGAGTAGTTCTCCGCATATTCATCTAATATTTGCTCAACGGGGAAAATGGGTTTGAGGCTTTCTAGCCGCTTAGTTGTCTTTTCTCTTCGCATACCATAGAGCGCACCAACGAGATACAGAAACTCGCGCCCGGTCATTCGTTCATATA
>JAHCSD010000020.1 GCA_018609185.1 Patescibacteria group bacterium | reverse complement strand
GATCTCGCGACACTTAACCCACTCTCGGGTATCCGTGTTGAGCCAAATTATGTTCGTACGTACTCGGACCCCTATAGCCTTTCTCATGTCGTTGGCTACACGGGATACGTAGGGGAAAATGACTTGCTGAGGAATCCCGATCTTTCCTTTCAGGATCTGGTGGGAAAAAGCGGAATAGAGCTCGCGTATGATGAATTTGTGCGAGGGAAGAACGGAAAGGTTATCACCAAGATTAATTCAAGGAATGAGGTATGGGGGGGAGTGACTACCGAGGAGCCTACTCCCGGGAATGACCTTTTGCTTAATATCGACGGCGCGCTTCAAGAAAAGATCTACGACGTGTTTCGCAAAAGAAAGATTTCGCGCGGAGCAGGGATTGTGCTGGAAGCAGCAACGGGAAGAGTATTGGCCCTGGTAAGTATTCCGGGGTATGACACCAATGCGCTTTCTACGGGTATTGAATTCGAAGCTTTCGAGCGCATCGTCGAAGATCCCAGGGAACCCCTCTTCGCGCGGGCTATTTCCGGGCAGTATCCGCCGGGCTCAACCCTCAAGCCGCTTATCGCGCTTGCGGCGCTCGAAGAGAATATCATTGACCCCAATCGGTATATTTATGCCGAGGGAGCAATATTTGTTCCCCATATCTATACTCCCGAGATTGTCTATCGATTTTCCGATTGGAAAGAACATGGCTATGTAAATATGGTGAAGGCTCTTGCATTCTCAAGCAACGTGTATTTCTATCACATCGGAGGAGGGTTTGGTGATATTGTCGGTCTTGGTATTGAGAAGATGGTGGGGTATCTGGGACGATTCGGTTTTGGGAAAGTGCTGGGAATTGATATTGGAGGAGAAGCTTCTGGTTTGCTTCCTACTCCCGAATGGAAGAAGCAAGCGAAGGGCGAGGGCTGGTATATTGGAGATACGTACAACATCTCTATCGGGCAGGGAGATATCTCGCTTACCCCGCTTCATCTCGCTGCGACCACCGCCGCAATTGCAAACGGAGGGACCTTGTTTAAACCTCAAGTAGTGAATGCCATTTTAGATGATGAGGGCAGTATATATAGAGAGTTCTCTCCGGAGGTTATTCGTCGCTATGCTGTTTCCCGAAGGAATGTGGGCGTGATACAGGAAGGAATGCGAGAGGCGGTGCGTTCGGGATCCAGCAAGCTCCTGGCTGATTTACCCATAAATGTAGCAGGAAAGACAGGTACAGCCGAGGTGTCAAAGAAGAAAAAGCCGCATGCCTGGTGGACTGGCTTTGCGCCTTATGAAGATCCGAAAATTGTTCTCACTATTTTGGTTGAAAATGGAGGGGAGGGAAGCGTGGCTGCCGTGCCAATCGCGAAAGAGATTTTGGGGTGGTACTTTGGTGCGAGGTAAATCACGTAAAAATGTAAGCTCTTGTGTATTCGAGGTTACAAGCCAGAAACCGAACAAAGGTTTTCATTATTCCCGCCTCTATTTATATATTTCTTAATGATCCCACTCGCGTCCACGAAGAAAATGAAGACCTCTGATTGGGTTACCATGCTATTGACACAGATCGGGCATTATGCTAGACTGTAGTATTCTGATGACAGAACAAGATTTTAGTTTTTTGAAGGAGGGAACAATGGAAATACTTAACCTTATAGCAGCAGCTATTTCGGCTGTCTTTGCTCTAGCCGAATTACGTAAGGGAAATGAAGGATGGGCTGCTTTCTGGGCGGTTGCAGCAACACTAAATGGATACTTTTTCTACACCGCAGTTGCTTAATTTATATGAATAAGGTTAATCGAAAGCGGCAACCAACCCCGTAAAATCCTTCGACAAGCTCAGGATCACGGGGCAAGCACGGAAGCCTTAAGCCCCGCATAGAATTGTGCGGGGCGCTTTTTTATTTGTTTTGAGCCTTTTAGCTTCTTTACCCCGTTAGAGGCAGGTCCCGCTAGTAGCGGTACCGTAGATTACCGGTGGAACCCACATGCCAGTTTCTACCCTTTTCCTTCTGAAATACATTTATAGTATATATTTGTTGTCTCTAACGGGGTTTACCAAAGCAAATCTATGCGCTAAAATTAAGTTACACCATGCTGAAAGATATACGAAAAAACAGAATTAAAAAGCTTGAGGCCCTCAAAAAAGCAGGGTTTAATCCTTATCCGGCAAGGGTTGGAAGAACTCACATGGTAGGCGAGGTGATTGATAGTATTAATCAACTTTTGCGAACCAAAAAGTCGGTTCGTCTTGCCGGAAGAGTTATGGCCGTACGAGGTCATGGGGGTTCGACATTTGTTGATTTGGTTGACGCAACTGGCAAGGTTCAATGTTACCTCAAAAAAGATACTTTGAAAAAACAGTATGATTTTTTCCTTGAGCATGTTGATATCGGAGATTTTATAGGAGTGGAGGGGCATCTTTTCAATACTAAGAAGGGAGAAAAAACGCTTGAAGTAAAAAAATATAACCTCCTTGTTAAGTCGCTTTTACCTCTTCCGGAAAAATGGCATGGGCTTCAAGACGTAGAGGAACGGTATCGCAAGCGTTATCTCGATTTATTGTTTAACCCAGAAGTAAAAGCAAAACTTGTCTTGCGGTCACGAATTGCCGGTAGCATTCGTGCGTTACTCTCCGAAAATTGTTTTCTTGAGGTAGAGACCCCCGTGCTTCAACCGCTCCCGGGAGGCGCGCTCGCACGTCCCTTTAAAACCCACTTAAACGCGCTTGATATGGATTTGTATTTACGTATTGCACCCGAGCTTTATTTGAAAAGGCTTCTTGTCGGAGGATTTGAGAAAATATATGAGATGGGAAGGGTTTTTCGTAACGAAGGAATGGATAGAGCCCATAACCCCGAGTTTACCATGCTCGAACTTTACTGGGCGTATAGAGACTACGACGAGCTCATGAGCTTTGTCGAGAAATTTATTCAGCGGCTCGTGCGTACGCTGTTCAAGAAAACCACATTTGAATACGAAGGTCACGCGTTAAACGTAAAAGGAAAATGGCCGCGCATTGAATATGACTCTTTACTCAAAAAATATGCAAAAATTGATTATTATCGAGCCACAGAGCTTTCTTTGGGAAAAAAAGTAAGGCAGCTCGGTATCAAGGTGGGGAAGTCGGCTACAAAAGGAGAGCTCGCGGATGAAATTTACAAGAAGGTGGTCCAGCCAAAGCTCATTCGTCCCACGTTTGTGATTAATCATCCTGTCGAAATTTCTCCGCTTGCAAAGCGGCTCGAGAGCGATTCTCGAAAAGCCGCACGCTTTCAGTTGATAATGGGAGGAGTAGAGCTCGTAAACGGTTTTTCCGAGCTTAACGATCCTCAAGATCAATTCGTACGATTTCAAGAACAGGAGAAGTTGAGGCGTGCGGGAGGTAAAGAATCTCATCCTATGGACAAGGATTTTATTGAGGCGCTCGAATACGGAATGCCGCCTGCAGCGGGACTCGGTATAGGTATTGACAGACTTGTTGCCGTCCTCACAAATTCCCATTCGCTTCGAGAGATTTTACTATTTCCAACCATGAAATCCAAACAGCGACACTAATATCCGAATCGCACCCTAATGATCCGAATATTAAATGCTCATTCGGGTCATTCGGATGGGGAATTAGGGTCATTCGGGTCGCCTTCCTGAAATTACTTATTGCGACAACAAATAAAGGAAAGATTGCAGAATATAAAGAAATTTTTAAGGAACTTTTTCCTGGGGTTGAGTTAATTGCGTTGGACGATCTGAACATACACGAACATCCGGAAGAGACGGGTAAAACGTTTGAGGAGAACGCAGTTATAAAGGCAAAATTTTATCATGAAAAAGCTGGCATGCCAGTACTCGCCGATGACGGGGGGATAGAGATTGATTATTTAAACGGCGAACCGGGGGTAAAATCGCGGAGGTGGCCAGGATACGAAGCAACTGACGAAGAGCTTGTCGCGATGACGTTTAAAAAACTAAAGGGGATCCCGCGAGAAAAAAGAGGGGCCCAGCTCCGTGCCGTAATTGCGGTAGCTTTTGAAAAAAATAATGTTCATACGACCGAAGGGGTGTGGCGGGGGTATATCGTGGAGGAACGAAGTAAAATGGCGCGTCTCGTGCCCGGCTATCCCTTCCGTTCCGTGTTTTGGATTCCTGAGACCCAGACCGTTCTCGGAGAACTTCCGTTTGAAGAGGAAGTACGCATTGGCCACCGGAGAAAAGCGATAGAGAGAGCTTTGCCAGTTTTCAAAAGAATACTAGAGTAAATACTAGATTTAAATCTAGTATTAATATGTATGCTTGATATAAAATTCATCCGCGAAAATCCTGATAAAGTTAAAGAAGGAATAAAGAACAAAGGGGTCAAAGTAGATATTGATCTGCTTTTGAAATTGGACAAGGAACGGAGAAAATTACTTCAAGAAGTAGAAGGGCTACGCGCCGAGCAGAATAAAGTAACAAACGATATTGCGAAAATCAAAAATGGTAAGGAACGAACAGCAAAGCTTGGAGAGATGAAGAAACTGAAAGGTGATTTAAAGAAAAAAGAAGAGAAACTCAAAACAGGTTCAGGAGAGTTTGAAAAACTGCTTTTTTCTGTCCCCAATGTTCCCCTTGAAGGGGTTCCAGTAGGGAAAGATGAATCAGATAACAAAGTGCTTCGTGAGGAGGGCAAGAAACCCAAATTTGGTTTCAAGCCAAAAGAGTATCTTGAAATTGCCGAAAAACTTGATCTTATAGATATTGAACGTGCTGCAAAAGTTTCGGGTTCACGGTTTGGCTATATAAAAAAAGAACTCGTGCTTCTTGAATTTGCCCTTGTGAAGCTCGCGATGGAGGAGGCCACCAAAGAAGGATTTATACCCATAATTCCTCCTACAATGATTAACGAAGACTCTATGCGCGGAATGGGGTATATGGAGCGAGGAAGCGAGGACATATATCATCTTGAGAAAGATAATTTATATCTCGTGGGAACTTCTGAGCAGTCGATTGGACCTATGCACGCGGCCGAAGTATTTAATGGCGGGGATCTCCCAAAGCGTTATGTAGCATTCTCAAGTTGTTTTCGAAGAGAAGCGGGTTCGTATGGAAAAGATACAAAAGGAATTTTGCGCGTACACCAGTTTGATAAAGTAGAATTGTTTAGCTTTGTGAAAGCCGAAGATTCAAAGAAGGAGCATGAACTACTTCTTTCAATTGAAGAAAGGCTTATGCAAGCCCTCAAAATCCCGTATCGCGTGATTAATATATGCACAGCTGATTTAGGGGATCCTGCAGCAGCAAAATATGATATTGAGGCATGGATGCCAGGACAAAACGAATATCGCGAAACACATTCTACTTCGAACACCACAGATTTCCAAGCAAGGAGATTGCAGATACGTTACAAAACAAAAGAGGGCCTTCAATACGTACACATGATAAACGGGACAGCTTTTGCTAACGGGCGTATACTCATCGCAATCATTGAAAACTATCAACAAAAAGATGGGAGTATACGAGTGCCGGATGTGCTCAAGAAATATGTGGGGTTTGAAGAGATAAAATAATTATGAATTCCTAATCCATGATACTTGATTCTAAATCCAGGGGTTTTACTCTCCTCGAACTTCTTATTGTTATTGCAATTATTGCTATCCTTTCAGCTATTTTAATTTTTGTATTGAATCCCGCAGAAACGTTAAGGAAGGGACGAGATTCACAAAGAATAAGTGATCTTAAAACGTTACATCAGGCTTTGGCATTCTACATCACCGTAGTTCAAAACCCCGATCTTGATACGGGGATAGGGCCAAATTGTGATGGCGGACTCTCAACAGTATGCACAGTAACATACAGTGGGAATGGTGACCCCGTTTCACAAAATATGCCTGATAATCCCGGCGGTGCGACAGTTTCGGGATGTTCAACTGCAAATACCGATACGGTCAATGAGGATAGCGCCAGTGTGGATTCGTCTGGCTGGCTTCCTGTAGACTTTACTCGAATCTCCGACGGTTCTCCGATTCCGAGGCTCCCTTTTGATCCTAATTTTTCTGTCGCCGATCTTAATAATCCTACTGAATCCGACTATCTTTATGTATATACATGCCGTGAGAATCCTCTCGGGTATGAGATTAATGCCAATCTTGAAAGCTCTCAATTCAGTAATGGCGGCCCGGATGATAGAGAAAGTACCGATGGCGGAAATAATAATAATTTATTTGAGATAGGAACGCGACTCGACCTTCTTTTGAGTCCTTAATTTACTGAAGTGGATAAATCCTTCTATTAGAATAATTTTTATCAGATTTTTCTGAAATATGTTCTCTTTCAACAATCAGAATCAGTACAAAGGCTTCACCCTTCTTGAACTTCTGATTGTTATCGCCATTATTGCGATTCTTGCAACAATGGTCTTTGTGCTTTTTAATACCGGCCAGGCACTTAAAAAGACTCGTGATGCCCAGCGGTTTTCCGAATTACGGGCGCTTCATACTGCACTGGCGTTTTACAATGTAACGTATCCCGGCCGTTCTCTTTGTGATCCGAGCCTTATGTATGTCTCCATACCTTCAGAAACTGATCTAAGCGGTTGCCCGCTTGCCGCGGGATTTACCGGTTGGGGGCAGGTTGCGAACTCCTCTCTTAAAAACATTTACGGTACTGGCTGGGTCCCCGTGAATTTTGACGAGATCCCGGGAAAGTCACCCATCGGAGCGCTCCCCGTTGAGCCTCAGAATAAACTTACGGGTTCCTGCCCGGATCCTGCGGCAAGCCCTCCTGATGTATATTATCGTTTCGCCTGTAATGATACTGAAAAAACCTGGGAGTTTGATTCTCGTCTTGAGAGTATTAAATATAAAGATAACGAAGATCGTGACGGGGTGGACGGGGGGAATCACCCTGACCGGTATGAGGTTGGAAGAGACAAGAAATTGCTTCCCGCAGACGAGTAATCACTAATATGCACAAATTTACCACAAATCACACAAATCTAAATTCGTGATATTTGTGGTAGATTCGTGACGATTTGTGGCACTAAGTATTAACGACCTTAAACCCGGTACCTATTTTATATACCGTGACCAGCCCCACGAAGTTATGGAAGCAAAGCATCTGATGTTGGGAAGGGGCGGGGGAATGCTTCAGGTGCGTATCAAGAATCTCGTAACCGGTGGTGTGATAAGTGAAACCTTCAAGGCGTCCGATAAATTTGAAGAAGCAGAAGTTATTAATAAGAAAATCAAGTTTATTTATCTTCACCGGGATAAATTCGTGTTTTCGCTTGCCGAAAGTTCTTCCCAGCGTTTCGAACTGGGAGACGAAGTGGTTGCAGGTAGCAAGAATTATTTGAAATCAAATCTGGAACTCGACGGCGTGTATTTCGCAGGTAACATCATTAACATCAAACTTCCGCCAAAAGTTGATTTAAAAGTTACGGAAGCGCCGCCAACAGAGAAAGGTAATACCGCCGAAGGCGGAAAAAAGCCGGTCACGACAGAAACCGGCCTCAAAGTGCAAACACCGTTTTTTATCCGCGAAGGAGACACTATTCGTGTAAATACAAAAACAGGTGAGTATGTAGAGAGAGTAAAATGAGAAAAGATCAAAATGTAAATATCCAGAATCTGCGGACGTGGATTGAGGTTGATTCGAATGCGCTTCGACATAATTTGAGACAAGCGCGGAAGGCGATTGGAAAGAATACAAAGCTAATGGTTGTGGTGAAATCGAATGCCTACGGGCATGGGTTGGTTGCCTCAGCTACGGTTGCCGTAAAAAACGGCGCGGATTATCTCGGCGTTGATTCGGTTGATGAAGGAATCGAGTTACGAAAGGCCAAGATTAAAACGTCTATTTTAATTTTAGGGTATACATTGAATTCTCGTCTGAAAGAGTGTTCGAAACTCGGTTTCGAACAAGTGGTGTATGATAGAAAGACGGTTTTGGAACTTGCAAAGATTGTCAAAAAATCTCGAAAAAGCACAAAAATTCACTTGAAAATCGAGACCGGGACTTCGCGACAGGGGATTCAAATCGAAGAGTTACCCGATTTCATCAAGCTTCTTAAGAAATATCCTCAAATTAAGATAGAAGGAGTATATACTCACTTTGCTGATACCGAAAATCCAAAGAGTACATACTATAAGAAGCAGCTTGATACATTTAGTCGCGCGGTAGCGCTTCTTGCCGACGCCGGGTTCAATAATTGTATTTGGCATGCTGCCGCCTCTGCCGCGATCTGGCTGTATCCCGAAACTCATTTTGATATGGTACGACTGGGACTTTCTTATTATGGTCTTTGGCCTTCAGGGGGCGTAAAGCGAATAATGGAGAGAAGGGGAATAGCGTTGAGGCCGGCGTTAAGCTGGAAGACAAAAATTGCACAAATAAAACACCTTAAAAAAGGTGCCCCTATTGGGTATGATCGAACCGAAATCCTGAAAAAGGATTCAGTAGTCGCGGTTCTTCCTGTGGGATATTGGGATGGATATGACAGGAAGTTGTCGCGTATTGGCGAGGTTCTTGTAAAAGGAAAGCGATGTAAGGTACTGGGGCGCGTATGTATGAATATGGTTATGGCGGATGTTTCCGGGCTTAAGAATATAAGGATCGAAGAACCAGCTACGTTGCTGGGGAAATCCGGAAAGGAAGAAATTACCGCTGAAGACATGGCTCAAGCAATAGGAACTATTAATTACGAGGTGGTTACCAGGATTAATCCATTAATTCCTAGAATTTATCTATGACAATGAGCAAAAAACGCACACCTTGGATTTTTGATCATCGTCCCCATTATAGGAAGCGCAGAAAAGGCGCGTTTTTTAGAATACGGGCATTAGTTGTTTTCTCTGCTATAACGTTTTTTGCGGGAGGGATGTTTTATATTATTTCTTTTTCAGGGGCATTCGTCATACAGGATATTTCTGTTCATCGAATAGATGAAGAAAAGGGAGGGGCAAACCCCGATTTAACGGCTGAAATCCAGAGTGCCGTAGAGTTATTCCTGAATTCAAAGTCGGTATTTACAAAGAATAACCTGTTTTTTGTAAAAGAGGCCGAACTCAAGGATTTGGTTTTAAGTTCATTTTTTGATGTATCGGATATAAGGGTCGGTAAGGACTATCTTGACCGAAACCTTGAGCTGGCCTATGACGAGCGAGTTGAGGTTGCTATATGGTGCAATGTGAAACTTGCATTGGG